>JABZHD010000032.1 GCA_015259045.1 Atopobium sp.
GCCGCGGTACCTCGGGCGTTCGTGGTATTACGCTCAAGGGCAATGCAACTATGCTTGGCATGGAGATTACCAATGGCAATGGCGACCTCTTTGTTATTACCGAGAAGGGCTACGGAAAGCGCACTGCAATTTCTGAGTACCCAGTCCATAAGCGTGGTGGCCAGGGCGTCTTTACCATCACAATGACGGAGAAGAAGGGTAACCTGGTTGCCTGTCGCGTTGTTGGTCCTCAGCACGAGATTATGATCATGTCCGAGGAGGGCGTAGTAATCCGCGTCAAGGCTGGCGATATCTCCAAGCTTGGCCGCTCAACTCAGGGCGTCAAGGTTATGAACCTCTCTGGTAGCGATGTTGTTTCTGCAGTTGCTCGTATGGTTGCCAACAAAAAGAAGGCTCCTAAGCACGCAGAGAACCAAGGTATGCTTGATCTGATGGCAGCAGGTGCTCGCGATGCTGATGAGGCAGAGTCCGTTGACCTTGGAGATGAAGAGGAAGTACTGGACGATTCACTGCTGGATGATGACGAATAAGCATTTCAGCTATACGTAATTTGAAGAGCTCAAGGGGTAATTCCCTTGGGCTCTTTTCGTTTACCGAGAAAATCAGCGCGCTAACGGTAATGATTTTTATATAAAAGATGAGTCAATTGTTTAAAAGTAAGCCATAGAGCAGGATTTATGAGAAATCCTCAGGGGAGACATCCTCAATAAACTGACGGAATTCCTCAAGCTCTTGGGCCTGAACGTCCTTCTCGACATCAGTAAAGTCTGGAGCAGCAGCAATTTCTAGAACGCTCTCGTCTGCAAAGATGGGAGCGTTTGTCCTAACTGCTAGCGCAATTGCATCGGACGGACGAGCGTCCACGTAAATATGCTCTCCCTCTTTAGAGATGAGCTCAATTTGCGAGAAAAACGTGGTGCCGCGGACGCCCACAATGCGTACGCTTTTGATATCTGCATCTAGAGAATCAAGAACGGAGCGGAGAAGGTCATGCGTTAGAGGTCTCTCGGTAGATTCTTGATCAATGCCAAGACTAATAGCAGATGCCTCAATATTGCCAATCTTGATAGGAAGACTTAAAGAAGAGACGCCGCGTGGGTCATGAAGACGCAGAACAATTACGGAAGAGATAGGTCCTCCTCCGACAACGACTGTCTGTATGTCCATACGCTTCAGCGACACAAATACTCCAAATAGCACGTCTTTTATCAATCTTTGGGCAGATAGTCTACGACTCTCTGTTCTGCTTTCATACCCAGTTTCAAGAAACTTTAAAACAAAATAAAAAAAGTGTTGACCTATGAGAATTATGGAGGTATTATTTTTCCCTGCGTTGGGCCTGTAGCTCAGTTGGTCAGAGCGTCCGGCTGATAACCGGGAGGTCACAAGTTCAAACCTTGTCAGGCCCACCACTTTATGTGACAATAGTCACCCCAACGTTAGCCGAGTCGCCGTTGGGGTGATTATTAAAACCTTCTGGGCCCAACCAGAAGTCAGTACGGGGAATTAGCTCAGCTGGGAGAGCGCGGGCTTTGCAAGCCTGAGGTCAGGGGTTCGATCCCCCTATTCTCCACCAAATGTTCAAGGCCAGGGATTTTATCCCTGGCCTTTTTGCTAGTTATTTTTCAAAATAGCACTCATGAAAGACGCAAAAGACGCGGTTGCGCCATAAAACATACCGATGACCGTTATTTTTACCCACTTATCGAATAGTTACATGTTTTTACAACAAACATGAGTAGGATTTACACAAGAGTATGTTCTTTTCATTGGAGCTGTGGGTGACCACAAGGAGAGAAAAGAGTTCTTATGTCAAACCTTACTCGTCGTAACTTTTTTGGAGTCAGCGCAGTTGTAGCAGGCCTGGGTATCACTGCCTGCAAAAAGTCCGATTCTGATGCTAGCGAGAAAAAAGAATCTGACACCAACTCTACAGACGCGGTTGGAGCACCAGAAGAGCTGGTAAAGGCAGCAAAAGAAGAGGGTAAGCTAATTGTTTATGGCTCTTGCGAGGAAGAGTACATAAACGCAGTTTGTGCAAACTTCAAGAGCCTGTACGGCATTGATGTTCAGGCACAGCGTCTCTCAACTGGAGAAGTTGCTGCAAAGATTGAGGAAGAGAACGGTCATCCATCAGCTGACGTCTGGTTTGGCGGAACAACCGATCCTTACAATGTCACTTCTTCAAAGGGCCTTCTTGAGCAGTATGAGCCAAAGAATGCATCACATCTTATTTCCGATAAGTTCAAGAGTACCAACAAAGATTGGTACGGAATTTATAAGGGCATCCTGGGCATTCTGTACGATAAGGAAGAGCTTGAGCGCCTTAAGCTTGATGTTCCTCAGGATTACAAAGATCTTATTGATCCTAAATATAAGGGTCTTATTTGGTCTTCTAACTACAACACCGCAGGTACTGCAAAGCTGATCATCAACACCGTTATTCAGAAGTACGGTCACGATCAGGGCATTCAGTATCTTGTTGACCTTGATAAGAACATTGCCCAGTACACCAAGAGCGGTTCTGGTCCTTCCAAAGCTATCGGAACAGGCGAGTGCACCATCGGAATTGGTATGCTCCATGACGGCATTTATCAGATTGTTGATCAAGAGCATGAAAATGTTGGTCTTCAGATTCCAAGCTCTGGCGCATCATACGAGGTTGGCGCAACTGCAATCTTCAAGGGCGCTGCACATCCAAATGCCGCTAAGCTCTGGATCGAGTATGCACTTTCACCAGCATGCGTTGACCTTGCTCAGAAGAATGGCTCTTATCAGTTCCTGGTACTTGACAACGCAAAGCAGCCTGAAATTGCTACTGAGTACGGCCTTGATCCAAACAATGTCATGGACTACAACTTCGAGGATGCTAAGAAGCATACCGAGCAGTATGTCAAGGACGTTATGGAAGCTCTTGGTGGCGGAGATAGCCGCTTCAAGACGGAGTAAAACCAACGCGAGTAAGCAAACAATGCTGTTGCTCAAGATCTGAGTGGCAGATTATACTGGGTAGGCAGATCTCTGCCTACCCAGTTCCACATAGAGCTTTGCGTATAGGTTTAGTGTTTCAGAGTTAGGACCAGCATGGCAAAATCCCAGAGCGCTCAACTTGAGCGAAAAAAGCTCCTTGGCGATCCAATTTTGATAACGACCATTGTCGTTCTTATCGCCTTCTTAACCCTTTTTATTTTGTATCCACTTGCCATTCTTATGGTTGACTCTGTAGTCTCCGATAATGGGATTTCGTTTGATGTATTTACGCGCATCTTAGCTATGCCTTCGTTTGATCGTGCAATTACCAATACCCTCAGAGTTGGTTTTGCGGTAGGCATTTTATCAGCGCTTATTGGCCTTCTTTTTGCCTATGTTGAAGTGTACGTAAAGCTTCGTACAAAGTTTATGACAGGCCTTTTCCGCGTGGTTTCCATGCTTCCTGTTGTTTCTCCACCATTTGTTCTCTCGCTTTCCATGATTATGATGTTTGGCAAGAAAGGCCTGATTACCCGCGGTCTTTTGGGAATTTTTGACAACAACATCTATGGCTTCTGGGGCATCTTTATTGTCCAGACTATGTCGTTTTTCCCTGTCTGCTACATGATGCTTAAGGGTCTGCTTAAAAACATTGACCCATCCCTTGAAGAAGCAGCACGTGACATGGGCGCAAGCCGCTGGAAGGTATTTACCAGCGTTACACTTCCTCTTATTTTGCCTGGTTTAGGCAACGCTTTTCTCGTCTCATTTATTGAGTCGATTGCAGACTTTGCTAACCCAATGATTATTGGTGGCTCCTACGATACCCTGGCAACAACTATCTACCTGCAGATTACAGGCGCGTATGACAAGCAGGGTGCGGCTGCAATGGCTGTTGTTCTTCTTTCTATTACGCTGCTCATGTTTGTTGTTCAGAAGTTTGTGTTGGAAGCAAAGAGCACGTCTACACTTTCGGGCAAAGCAACGCGAGCTAGGATGCTTATTACAGACAACTCAGTCCGCATCCCACTTACCATTCTTTGCGCACTGGTTGCACTCTTTGTTATTGGCATGTACCTCTGCGTTCCTTATGGTTCGTTTGTTCGTTCCTGGGGCTCTAATTACGAGTTAACAACAAAGTGGTTTGAGCAGGTATTTACCAAGTACCACGGTCTGCAGGCGTTTAGCGACTCGTTTATGCTCTCGCTCATTGCGGCACCAATTACCGCTTTGCTTTCGATGATCATTTCTTATCTGGTAGTAAAGCGCCGCTTCCGTGGTCGTGGTTTTATCGAGGCTGTATCCATGCTTGCTATGGCAGTTCCTGGTACGGTTTTGGGCGTTGGTTATATTCGTGGTTTCTCAAGCGGTGTCATGCACACAGGATTTTTGCAAGGCCTGTATGGCACAGGACTTATCCTGATCATTGTCTTTGTCGTGCGTTCGCTTCCTACAGGAACACGCTCAGGCATCTCGGCACTTCGGCAGATTGATAAATCAATTGAGGAGTCCGCATACGACATGGGCGCCGACAGCTTTACGGTGTTTATGACCGTTACGTTGCCGCTGATTAAAGATTCGTTCTTGTCGGGCCTGGTAACGGCGTTTGTTCGTTCCATCACCGCAATTTCTGCAGTTATCCTCTTGGTCACACCAGAGTTCCTGCTCATCACCGTTCAGATTAATGAGTTTGCTGGTAAGGGTTCATATGGTATGGCCTGCGCCTTTGCAACAATTCTGATTGTTATTACCTATGGCTCGGTATTGCTTATGAATTGGGCCATCAAACACTTTGGCACCAGCCGAGCACTCAAGGAGGAGTAACACATGGCTACAGAGAAAAAAGGCGTTCGCCTTGAGCACATTTCCAAGATTTATCAGGATCAGAAGACTGGAAAAGACTTCTACGCAGTTCAAGACGCTAACATCACTATTGCTCCTGGCGAGTTTGTAACGCTGCTTGGCCCTTCTGGCTGCGGAAAGACTACTATTCTGCGTATGATTGCCGGTTTTGAGAGCCCTGATGAGGGAAAGATCTTCCTTGGCGACGAGCAGATTGATGAGCTCACTCCAAACAAGCGCGATACGGCAATGGTGTTCCAGAGCTATGCGCTGCTTCCTCACTACAACATCTTTGACAATGTTGCCTATGGTCTTAAGCTTCGCAAAATGGACAAGGCGGTAATTCGCGAGAAAGTCCTTCATATCCTGGGTCTTGTTGGACTTGAGGGCATGGAAGAGCGTATGACTAACCAGCTTTCTGGTGGTCAGCAGCAGCGTGTTGCTTTGGCACGTGCTCTGGTTATTGAGCCAAGCGTTCTTCTCTTTGACGAACCTCTTTCAAACCTTGACGCTAAGCTACGCGTTGACATGCGTAACGAGATTCGTCGCATTCAGCAGGAGGCTGGCATTACTGCTATCTACGTTACACATGACCAGTCAGAGGCAATGGCGCTTTCCGACAACATCATCATTATGAAAAAGGGTGTTGTGGATCAGGTTGGCGATCCACAGACGGTTTACTATCACCCAGCAGACGAGTTTGTTGCAGAC
Source organism: Atopobium sp. (assembly GCA_015259045.1). GTDB lineage: Bacteria > Actinomycetota > Coriobacteriia > Coriobacteriales > Atopobiaceae > Lancefieldella. Next base: position 5,524 of record JABZHD010000032.1, read on the forward strand.
TTCATCGGAGAGTCCAACTTCCTGCACGCAACCATTGCAGACAAGCTTGATCCTGAGACGGCACTTTGCCGCTTTGAGGGCCATGAGTTTGAGGCCAGCGGATGCTCTCACCTGGATAAGGGCAAAGAGTGCTGCATTGTTCTTCGCCCAGAGTCCGCACGCCTTGCTGACGAGGGAACACTTGCCTGCGAGGTAGTGCTTTCTCGCTTCATGGGTCACTACCAGAACTACCACGTTATGGTTGGAGACACGCTCATTAAGATCACGGACTTCAACCCTCGCACCCACAAGATTTATAACGTTGGTGACCACGCCTTTGTTGACTTTACCAAAGACGAGGTTCACGTTCTGTAAGCGTTTTAGTTAAAGCGTTAACGTATGGCGAGAAGATCCGTTGGTCTTCTCGCCATTTTTTTAGATGGTGGATTTGAGCCAATTAAGCTTGCACGTGAGCAGTTTGTGGTCGGGCTCAAGTGAGGGGTCTTTGATTCTTTTAAGGAGCATCTTACAAGCTGCATAACCCTCTTCATAGACGGGTTCAACAATAGTTGAGATGCTTTTAGCAGGCAAATCGGTCCAATCAGTGTTATTGAATCCCAACAGACCAACTTGCTCTGGAATTACCTTTTCATAGGCATGCAGCGCGCTATAGACACTCTTAAGAGCCCACTGATTTGGTACAAATACCAGCGTTTTCTTTGACGGAAGAATGTGGTTGTTAAGCCATTGCGTGATTTCAGGGATAGACAACGTGCTTTGCTCTATGGTGAGACGCTCATAAGGTTTACTTGAGGCCTCTAAAGCATCAGTGAAGCCAGATTCTCGTTCAATTCTGGTTCGACCTTTTGGCTCTCCACCAATGATTAAAAAGTTCTCATATCCACGTTCAATGCAGTGTGTTGCGGCTGAATAAACTCCGTCGTAGAGGTCACTTTTTATCCAGGAAGTATTAAGGGTAAGAAGATCGCAGTCAAAATAAACAACCGGTTTTCCAACTTTAGCAATGCGTCTGTCTACCGCCCTAAATTGATTGGTGGGCTGGATAAGCATGCCGTCTGCTCCAATTGAAAGCATTTTCTCGACCCAGTCGGCTTCAAGCGTGGGGTCAAAACGAGAATTGCAAATAATTGTCTGATATCCAGCTTCAAGAGCAGCATCTTCAATACCGTTAGTCATTTGAGCTGCCCAGGCATTAGTGTTGTCCAGGATGAGAACAGCAATAATTCCAGAGCTCTTCTTAACCATGGCTTGAGCTTGAGCGCTTGGAATATATCCCGTATTTTCAATTGCTTTTTTGATACGTTGCTTAGTTGCTTCGGACATCTTTTCAAAGTGTCCGTTAAGGTAATTTGAAACGGTAGCAATAGAAACATTTGCTAATTTTGCAAGGTCAATGATAGTGGTCTTAGACATTGGCACTCATTTCACCGAAATTTTTACAAGGTACTTGCAAAATACCAACGTTAGTGAGTGTGCTGGATTCTACGTTGGTTAAACGTTTAACAAAATTCATCATAACACAAGGTAGATTAGACGTTTACCGAAATCCTCTTTTAAAAAAGATTGAAACAATGCAAAGTATGAGTTGGAAACGTACGTCGTCAAAAGACGTGCTCGTGCGCCCCGCTTAGGGGCTCACAACTTACTTTGCGAGAGGACATAACCATGAACGTCGTTGCTGTATGCGCTTGCACGGTTGGAATTGCTCACACCTGGATGGCAAAAGAGGCCATCGAGAAAGAATGTGAGCGTCGCGGCTATGAATTCAAGGTAGAGGCTCAGGGCGGTTACGGTATTGAGAACGAGCTTGAGCAGGACGAAGTTGATGCTGCAGACGTTGTTCTTCTCGCCATTGCAATTGGCATCGAAGGCGATGAGCGTTTTGACGAGAAACGCGATGAGGGTCGCGTTCTAACGTTGGATCCTTCGCTGGCTATCGCAGATCCAGCAAAGGTTATTGATCAGGTAGTTGCGCTGGCTGAGTAGCAAGCGCATAAGTGATAACGCAAGGAAGAAGAGAGGAGAAACCCATGGCAGAGGAAAAGAGTCCCTCAGTTTTGGGCAAGGTCGGAAAAGACCTTCTAAAGGCGTTTAACACTGGTGTTTCGTACTTTATTCCTATTGTCGTAGTTGGCGGAGTCTTCTTGGCTTTCTCGCTAGCTACAGGAACTGCAGGAAAAGACGGTATTGAAGTCACCAATCCTTTGATGCAGAGCCTCAACCTTATTGGTATGGCTGGCATCAAGATGATGATTCCAGTCCTTGCTGCTTACATTGCCTATTCTTTGGGCGGAAAGCCTGCTCTGGCACCTGGTTTTGTCCTTGGTTACCTGGCAAGCAATCCTGTTCCTGTAGGTGAGGTTCAGGTTTCTACTGGCTTCTTGGGCGCAATGGTCCTCGGCGTTGCTGCCGGCTACCTTGTCCAGTGGATGAAGTCATGGAAGGTCAATAGCACCATCCGCACCATCATGCCAATTCTGATTATCCCAAGTTTGTCTTCACTGGCTCTTGGCATGCTCTACATCTACGTTTTGGCAGCTCCACTTGGCGCATTCATGGACTGGCTGACCAACCTGCTTTCAAGTCTTCAGGGCGGTTCCGCAGTTGTACTCGGCATTGTAATTGGCCTTATGACCGCATTTGATATGGGCGGCCCAGTTAACAAGACTGCTTCTACCTTCACCATGGCTCTTATGACCGCAGGTGTTTATGGTCCTAACGGCGCATTCCGTGTTGCAGTTGCTATTCCTCCACTGGTCTGCGGTGTTGCATCTCTTATTGCTCGCAGCAAGTTTGACGACACTGATAGGCAGATGGGTATCTCCGCAGTCTTCATGGGACTCATTGGTATTACCGAAGGTGCAATTCCATTTGCTGTTAAGGATCTTGCACACACCCTGCCTGCAATCATGATTGGTTCTGCAGTTGGCGCTGGTCTTGCTGCTTGGCACGGCATTGAGTGCTTTGTTCCTCACGGTGGCATGATTGTTGCTGCAGCTACAAACAACATTGCCCTCTACACCCTTGATATGGCAATTGGCGTTGCAGTAGGCGTTGCAATTCTTGTTCTTACCAAGCCAAAGCTTGAGGACAACAAGTAATACATAGCGAGAAACGCATGTACCTTTTGGTCTTAGACCTTAAAAATCGAAGTTAAAAGGAGAGGGGCGTAGGGATTCAACCCCCACGCCCTTCTTATTACCAAGAAACACTCTTGGGAAGGGGTAATTATGGAAAAGCTACCAATCAAAAAAGCTGTTGAAGGGTTGCTTAAGCTTCAGGACACAGGAAAGTCCGCCACGCTGTTAGGAATTGGACCAATGTCGCCCAACCTGCTCCAGGCAGCTTTTGAACTTGGTAGAGACTGCGATTTTCCTCTGATGTTTATTGCATCTCGAAACCAGGTTGATCTTGATGAACTTGGTGGAGGATACGTAAATTCTTGGGATCAGAAGCGTTTCTCGGAAGATATTGCTGAAGCAGCTCAGAAGGTTGGCTTTGACGGTCTGTATTACCTCTGCCGCGACCACGGTGGTCCTTGGCAGCGCGATGAGGAACGCAACGCTCACCTTCCAGAAGATGAGGCCATGGAGCTTGCCAAGAAGTCCTATCTTGCTGATATGCTTAACGGCTTTGACCTGCTGATGATTGACCCCACAAAGGATCCTTTTGAGATTGGCAAGGTTATTC
>JABZHD010000033.1 GCA_015259045.1 Atopobium sp.
CACTGACCCCACCCGCATCTGGGTCGCCTCCCCAAGGAGGATTAGGCGCGACGTCGGCCAGGGCGTCACCGTGCTGGGCATGCGCCAGGGAGAGAGCACCACGCACTACGAGGGCGTACGCTGCCAGCGCGCGGCCGATGCCATCCGCGCCGCCGCGCCGAGACTCGGGCGCGAGCGGGCGCACGAGGCCGCGGAGACGGCCCAGCACGAGGGGTACATAACTAGCGGGGAGATGGACGACCTGAGGGAGGAGCTCTCATGACCGCGAAGAGGCCGAACAGTATGCGCCACCTCGACGACGCAATCCGCAGGGAGTGCGGGGGAAACCAGGCTGCCTACGTGAGGCTGCGCACGCTCATGGCCAACGCCGTCGTCGCAGGGATGCTGCCCGACGGGGTCGTGAAGGGAGGGAGCGCCATCAAGATGCGCTACGGCAACGCCCGGACGCGCTACACCACCGACCTCGACACCGCGACCGCCACCGACCCCGCCTCCTACGCCGATCTCCTCGGAGTGGCACTTGCCCGCGGCTGGGAGGGCTTCACGGGGCGGGTCGTCCCCAGGGAGCCCGCACACCCGAAGGACGTGCCGGAGGAGTACGTCATGCGGCCTTTCGACGTAAGGCTCTCCTACCTCGGCAAGCCATGGTGCACAGTCCCGCTCGAGGTGGGACACGATGAGATAGGCGACGCCGACGCAGCGGACTGGATCGACCTCGAGGACGCGGACGCGGCGTTCGCAGCGCTCGGCCTCCCCAGCCCGGGGAGGGCGCCACTCATGCCGCTGGAGCACCAAGTGGCCCAGAAGCTGCACGCCGTCACCGGGACGGGCGACAGGGTGCGCGACCTCGTCGACCTACAGGTTATGTTCTCGAACAGCGACATAGACCTCGCTGCGACGAAGCGCACGTGCGAGAGGCTCTTCGCCTACAGGCAGAGGCAGGCCTGGCCGCCGACGGTCGAGGCTCGCGAGGGGTGGGATGAGCAGTACCAGGTGCTCGCCGAAGACATGGTGGTCATCCAGGACGTCGGCGAGGCGATCGAGTGGGCCAACGCGCTCATCTCGCGGATCGCCACGGCGTAGTCCCACGGCGGCCGCAGACCCGCATCGTGAACTGCCTCCCATTTCTTGGACATAAGAAATGGGAGGTTTTATGTTTTGCGCGCTTCCCGCACTCAACAGGCTAAGCCTCAAAAAAGGACTCTGCCATTTCTGACAGAGTCCTGACATGCGATTATCGAATGTTTTCCGTTACTACAGCGTTACCTATTACAGGGCAGAAGCGGCGTGTTAACTGCACTTTCACGAGTATCATCGCGCTCATCATATGCGTCGTAAGGAGCCTTGGGGTCGTGAACTTTAACAGGTTTGTTGACATTGCAAACTTCGTCAGTATGGGCAAAGGCAAAGTTGATGTCATCTGTCCAACCTGTATGGCCAGTAATAATCTTGGGGTTAAGTCCACGCTGGCGCAGGATTCCCTCTAGCTTTGCAAGCGATTCAACAGCAAGTTGATTATCTTCTGCAAGCTTGTTGATAAAGCTATAACCGCCGTCAGCACCAAACCAAATGGTATCTGCAGAGAATACATACTTGTCATCAATCAGGTACACCACGTGTCCCCAAGTATGGCCAGGGACCAGAATTGCTTCAATTTTTATGCCATCAATTTCAAACACTTCTCCATCGTGCAGAAGTGTCTTTTTATTTGGAATGTTTACCTTTGGTAGCTTGAACCAGCCATTCATTACACGGCGACGGACTTCTCCTGTTAAATATCTATTTTCAACATCACCAATAAAAACCTGCGCGTGGCTAAAGAGTTGGTCGCTATCCGCCTCAATTGCGCCAATGTGATCAGTATCCAAGTGAGTAATCAGGATGTGCTTGATTGCCTTAGGGTCAATTCCCAGCCAGTCCATCTTTTCTTGCAGGCGATCATAACTGTATCCTGCGTCAATCATGATGGTAGTGTCGCCTTTGGTGTAGAAGAAAATGTTGGCCACATACTCTCGCACGCATCTCACGTGCTCATCAATGGCACCTGTGTTAAGGGGCTTAAATATCTCTTTGCCGCGATATACCCACGACATCAACACTTTTTGAAACTTTGAAGCGCTCTTTGACATTGCTTCGCCTCGATTCTATTTTCTTCACACGGTGGTGTGCGACTGAAAAAGTAATCCTCTAATCCGGCAGATCATACGTACAGAAAATGGCATCTGAACTTGACTTTTGATGTTTGTTAGATATTACTAACTAAATATTACCCCTCTGCCGTCTGCAATCTTTGATTTTCCGCTGAACGGATAAAAGCTAGACGCCAACGCAAAAATAAGCCTTAAACAGCAAAAGCCGCACTCCAAATAAATCGGAGTGCGGCTTAATTGCAAATGTGCAACATAACGTTGCATACAAATGAAAGCACTCATGAATCACGGGGTTTCTCGCCATTAATGAGTAACGAATGTATGGTGGAGGTGCGGAGAATCGAACTCCGGTCCAAAGCAAATCCTAGGCAGGTGTCTCCAAGCTCAGTTACTAATTAGATCTCAAGTACCGCACACTTAGTAACAGGCGTTTGGTGCTCCAGTTGGTTCAATCTTTTTGTAAGGCATACCAACTACGTCCTTACAAGCATCTCCCTAAAATGACGTCACCCTGAGAACAGGAGAAAATCCCAGTTAGACGCGCTGAACTAAATTAAGCAGCGAGAGCCATACGAGGCTCAAAAGTAAGAGTGTTGTCAATTCAATTTGACGTTACCCCTGTTTTACGTGGCGAGGAGACCACGGCTTGCTGCCCACCGCAAACTCACCTTGTCGAATCCAGTCACCCCCAATAATGAGAGAAACTGCCACCATGCAGTTTTCAATGTTCCTGAATTGCCGACGCGCATAACGTTGCTTGCAATTCAAAGTGTAGAGAGTATACCCCATGAACTGCCATTCTTTCAAAAAAGATATGACTATTTTGGGAACGGCTTACTTTGCAGATTACTTTACGGCTTTTTGCGACTTACTTTACGGCTTACTTTGCGGACTTACCGTGAGCTTCTAGAACTTGTTTCTCGCGATCAATAAACATGACCAGAATAACCACTAGAAGCGCCGCAGGTGAGAGCCAAATCATATGAGTGCCCATCAGCGGAATAAACAAGTTACCCACTACCGCACCAGCTACAAAGCAGAAAATAGTTCCAAAATAGAGCAGCGAGGTCTCAATGTGAACAGGCTCGTGCGTATGCATATATGCGGCTATTTCTTGCGTTCCGCCGCGAAGATTACCAATGCACATCGTCGTAGCAAACGCGTGTCCGTGAAGCTTTCTAAACGCCTGGACTTGAATGCCACACGCAAGTGACGTCAAGCTGTTTGCCAGCAGATTCATGTCTGTCGGAAGCAGAGAAACAATGCTCAGGAGCACAATCTCTACGATAACCGCAAGCTGCCTCCAGTGCAGATGTTCTTCTCGCGCAATAGCTCGAATGGCATACGAAACCGCAATACCTATAGCAAATGCCAAAATTGGCAAAGCATATTTGAGGCACTTTTCAAACGATCCACTGGTCAGATTTACGCCCAAAAGCAGCAAGTTTCCGGTCTGAGCGTTGGCAAAAACACCGCCGCGCACCAGGTAGGAATAGGCGTCCATAACTCCGCCCGAGAAGGCCAAAAACGCAGCAACTTCCACCGAATCTGACATTTGTAGTGCGTGCTTCAAGACTACTCCAACCAAAATGCGCACATCAGCGACGCATATCACACAGACGTATACGAAAAGCGATGCAGGTTAAATCCTACATCGCTTTTACGATTTTGTTTGGGTGATCATCAAAGAGGTTACCAACGTGCAATCTTGCACGGATAACCTGTCTGACTAATTTGTGGGGAGTTTACTCCTCGACAAGCTCGAACATCTCAGGACCAACGCCACAAACTGGGCAAACATAGTCCTCAGGAAGCTCTGGAGTGTCAACCTCAACCTCGTAGCCACAAACGGTGCAAACAAACTTGTAAGTCTTCTCTGCCATTTTTATTCCTCTCTCCAAGCGCTGACGCGCTTTTCCTTCTATTCGCGCAGTTAACGCGGACGGCAACTAACCGTGGCCCTTATCCGCGGTTAAGTGCTCATGCAGATAGTAACAAATCTTGAGTGATTCTAAAGCATTATTCCGAAAATAGGAATGATTCTCATAAAATTCGCACGAAATTTTTTTGCGAGAAGTTCGGCGTGCTTCTAGTGCGAGCCGCTTTCGCCGGCGTACGCTCCTAGTGCAGGCCACTTCCGCCAGCTGCGCTCTTCTAGTAGCGGCTGCGCTCCTTGAGGGCTCGCTGAATCTCGCGGTCAGAATCTCGCTTAGCTGCAGATGCGCGCTTGTCGTAGAGTTTTTTACCCTGTGAAAGCGCAATCAGCAGCTTAACGCGGTTATGCTCGTCAAAGTAAATCTCAAGCGGAACCAGCGCCAAGCCTTTCTGACGAAGCTTTCCGTCAAGATAGTCAATCTGCCTGCGGTGAAGCAGCAGCTTGCGCTTTCTATCTGGGTCAACGTTCCACACGCCGCCATTTGTGTATGGGTGCAGGTGCATGCCGTGAATCCACGCTTCACCGTCACGAATGAGGCAGAACGTATCGGTTAGCTGGCAGCCACGCTCGCGCAGGCTTTTGACCTCGGTGCCAGTAAGCACCAGGCCACACTCAAAGGTCTCGCCAATCTCGTACTCATGGCGAGCAGAGCGATTGCGTGCAATAGACTTCTTACCCTGCTGTTTTCCCTGGGTCTCGGCCATGCTTACTTGCCTTCCCCGTCTGAAGTTTCTGATGCATCGGGTTTCTCGCCAGATACGGGATTGCCACCTGCGGTGAAGCCTTCGGAGATTGCGGCGTCGCGGACAAGCTGCAGAAGCGTAAGAGCCGCCTGCTCGCCCACAAGATCGCGAGCGCGAATGGTCATCTCAGTTGCGGTAGCTCTGTCGCCCATGGCAGCGCAGTCCTGCGCACACATCAGCAGGCAAACCGCAATCTCGGCGTTGGCACCTGTTGGCAGGCCCTCTGCCTCAAGCAGGTCGTTTGCCTCTTCGTCGGTAAGGCCATCAGGGTCTTTAGGGGTGCCTGCAGCCTGGTCAAGAGCGGCCTCAAGCGCACCGTCCTTGACCTCAAAGCGACGAGCTGCCCTCAGACATGCTGCAGCCTGCTCAAGCCTACCCTGAGCCTCAAACCACGCAGCAAAGTTCAAAAACGCCCTGGTCAGATGCCTAGCCTCGCTTGCGCGCTCAAAGACGCCAAATGTCAGGGCAATATGCTCACGAATATCTCCTGCAATCTTAAACAGGTCAGCCAAATCAAGCCTAAATCCGCAGTTCATTGGGTTCCAACGAATGGCAGTCTTCAGCGCATTCATGGCGTTTTCGTAATCGCCAGTACGTACGTAAGCCATTGCAAGGTCTCCGTACAGGCGATCAAACGGCTCATGAACGTCCTCAAGCTTGCGAGGGTCGTTCTCCACGCGCCTATACGCTAGACGGTCAAACAGCGTGGGGAACGCAAAATACTTCACCTCATCTGTGGTTTGACAATTGCAGTCCACATATTCCTCAGCGTCTTCAGCCAAACGAAGCAGCAGCTCAAGAGCCTCTTCGTTCTGGTCCTGCATCATCATGCCTTCAGCGCGCATCAGCTCATCTGAAAGTGCCGAAAGTGCCATCTTACTCACCTATCATTCAATATCAATCATGCAATCATCTGTACGGGTGCTTCATAAACCCGCACGTAATCTACCCGCTTATTATTCCACAAGTGCCAAATCAATCTGACCACGAGCCACATTTACGCCAGAAATCTTCACGCGCACACGTCCACCAATACGATACGTTTTGCCTGTTGATTCCCCTATCAACGCCAACGTCTCCTGGTCATACACGTACCATTCGTGGCCCAAATCCCTCACGGCGAGAAGCCCGTCAGCGTAGGTATCGTCCAGCGTAATGAAGAGACCGAAGCGCTCGCAGCCGTCAATGGTTCCCCACGTTTCTTCTCCCAGACGGCTCTGATAGTACTCAGCTAGCTTGATCTTTTGCGTCGCACGAGCTGCTGCATCTGCCTTGCGCTCCTGCTCAGAGCAGGTGCTACAGATATCTGGAAGCGCGCTGAGCTCTGCGCGAGACGCCGTCTGTCCGCGGAGCAAACGCTTGAGTGTGCGATGAACTATCACGTCAGGATAGCGCCTGATTGGCGAGGTAAAGTGGCAGTACGCATCCGCTCCCAGGGCAAAGTGCCCTTGATTAGTTGGCAGATAGATAGCTCGTTTTTGGGCCCTGAGCAGCTGTGCATTTACCACACGAGAATAACGTGTGCCGTGGACCGACTCCAGCGCTTCTTGCAATGCCGTCTGATCGCCAATGGCAATACGAGATGCAACATCTGGCTCAAGAGCACCCATCGCCACAAGTGGAGTAACCGCAAGCTTAAGTGACTCTGGAGAAGGCTGCTCATGCACGCGATATGCTGACTCCAGGTCATGCTGGCTGAGCATGTGCGCGACGCTCTCATTTGCTGCAAGCATTGCTTCCTCAATGAGCCCCGTTGCTTGGGTGCGCTCGCGCACCGACACGCCAGTAGGCTTGTTATCCTGGTCAAGCACTACGCGCGTCTCTACGCTTTCAAAATCTACTGAGCCGCGTTTCTCGCGAATTTCTTCTCTTAGTGCTCGGATTTGATTGAGCACGGTAATCATTTCTTTGATTGCGCCAGCATCTTCTCTAGGCACAACGGAGTCAAGTGCCGCGGCGTCTCCTTGCAGATAGCTATCTACCTGGTCGTAGCTGAGTCTTGCTCGTGAACGAATGACGGAATTCATGGCCGTTGCACCAAGAATCTTGCCCGAGCTGCTCAGCTTCATCTTTACCGACATGGCCAGCCTATCTTCAGCTGGTCGCAGAGAACACACGTCATTGCAGAGCTTTTCTGGCAACATGGGCAGCACGCGGTCCACTAAATATGCCGAGCAGGTGCGCATGCGAGCTTCCAGGTCAATGGGAGAATCCCAGTTCACATAGTGAGCCACGTCTGCAATGTGAACCCACAGCTCAAAGCCACCGTCTTCAAGCTTGCGCGCGCCAACGGCGTCATCAAAATCTTTAGCATCTGCTGGGTCTACGGTGATGCACAGCTCTTCTCGCAAATCGTGTCTTGAAGAGTCTTCTGCAAGGGCTTTATCTGCGTCAACGGAGATTTTCTCGGCTTGTCTCAGCGCTTTGATAGGAAATTCCGTTGCCAAACCATACGAAGCAATAGTTGCCTCAACGTTCATGTCCAGATCTTCGGCTGATCCCACGCGGCGCTCGATAGTGACTACAGCAGCGCTTTTACGCGTTGGATACTCTGTGATGCGCGCGACAACCACGTTGCCCTCAAAAACGTAATGACGTCCAACAGAAGGATCTTCGGGAAGCACAAAGAAATCTCGCTGAATTCGACTATCCAGCGGCACCACAGCGCCAAGTGGACCAGCGTCGTGGTAGATGCCCAAAAACGTCTGAGTAGCTCGAGTAAGCACAAAACGCACGTTAGCCAGAGGAGTCTTTCCCTTGGCCGAGACAAGCGAAACCTGAACCTCGTCTCCGTGCATTGCCTCATGAATCCCGTGCTTGGCCAGCGCATACGTACCCTCAGGGGTGCTTACGGTAGCAACTCCTGGGCGAGAAAGACTCAGCGTGCCTGTAAGCAACGCCGATGGTCGCTTTGAGACTTTTGCACGCCCCTGACGACGATTTCCTTTATGTATGCGTTTTCTAGCCAAAAATCCTCCTGTAGGTAGAAGCCAGCGCCTTTTGCGCTGACCCAATGAATCTTCTGATATGTACCCTAAAGTGCCTTGTGATAGACGATGCACAGATAAGGCGAGAAGTTCTAAAGATCTCGACGGGTTTCTCGACGAACATCTCGACGGATAGACTTCGGAACCCTCAACGGGTTTCTCGCCACTCCTGTACACAAAAAGAGCCCCTATGCAGAGACTGCATAGGGGCTCCAGAAGGGATTGGTTTACCTCTTAGAAGGTGCCGCGAATAACCTCGCTGCCTTCCTTCATGATAACTTCCATGTTATCTGGGGTAAGGTCGCGGATGTTGGTAGCAACGTCGCCCTTGACAACCAGGAGGTCAGCAAGCTTGCCAGCCTCGAGGGAGCCAAACTCATCCTCGTGGTGAACCATCTTTGCGCCGTTAAGAGTAGCAGCCTTGATGGTCTCAAGAACGGTGACGCCAGCCTTCTCAACGAAGTCATACATCTCGTCGATGGTGACCCAGCCGTAAGGAGTTACGAAGCTGAAGGAGTCGGAGCCGATGGTGAGGGTGACGCCACGCTCATTAGCAGCACGGAGGTTCTCGTATGTACGGTTGAGGCCCTTCTCAACAACAGTGTCGCCTGCAAATGCGTCGAGCTCTGGAGTCCACTCTGGTGGATAAGTTCCGTACCAAGTTGGCAGGAAGCCGATGGTAGGAGTGAAGAAGGTGCCCTGCTCGCACATAAGATCCATGGTCTTTGCGTCAAGCTCGAAGCCGTGAATCATCTGCTCGCAGCCGCAACGGACGGAGTCATAAGCTGCGGAGAAGCTGTTATAGGAGTGTGACCAAACAGGAATGCCAACCATTGCTGCCTCGTCGCAAACTGCCTTGATCTCCTCGTAGCAGTAGTGCTGATCGCGACCGGAGTCCCAGTGCCAAATGCCGCCACCGGTTGCCCAAATCTTGATTGCGTCTGGGTTCTCACGAAGACGACGACGAACTGCCTTACGAAGATCCCAAGGACCGTCTACCTGATCGCCCCATGGGTGACCATTCTTGGAAATCTCCTGTGGGAGCTGGTGGCAGTCACCGTGACCAGCAACGCGGCAGAAGCCAAGGCCGGTAGCGTAGATACGTGGTCCCTCCATGACGCCCATGTTAACGAGGTCACGAATTGCGATACCATTGCGGCCAATCTCGCAGACGGTGGTAAGACCATGGGAGAGAGCGTCCCAGGACTGCTTGACTGCGCATGCCTGCTTCTGAGCAACGGACTCGATAACCCAGTCGTTATCGTTGTCGGTCAGGTTGCCGG
>JABZHD010000034.1 GCA_015259045.1 Atopobium sp.
TTGTACTCCTGCAGCGTCTCCATACGAGCACCTGGTCCCAGGTGATCAGGCATGGTTACGCCGTTGATGTGGTCAATCTCATGTTGCAGGCAGACGGCGAGAAGATCTCCTTCTGCTTCATAGCGCATAAGATCACCATCGAGGTTATATGCGTGAACGACAACATGGCTTGGGCGCGTAACCGGAACAGTAATGCCTGGGAACGAAAGACAGCCCTCCTCGTACACACGAGGCTCACCATCTGCAACTTTAATCTCTGGATTAATGAGCACAAAAGGGTTCTCTTGGCCGTTAGGATAGTCAACATCGATGACTACCATGCGCTTCATGTAACCAACCTGAGGGCCCGCAAGACCAACGCCGTCGGTGGCATACATAACCTTGAGCATATGCTCGGCCATCTTACGGACATCGTCGTTAATATCGTCAATTTCTTCACACTTTTGACTTAGACGAGGGTCTGGCCAAAGTACCATATCATCAGCTTCAGAACTCATAACTATCCTTACATCATGTCATAAGCGTCAACATCTAATGTCATGTTGATACCCACTCTTTTATCAAGCGAAGCAGCACACTCAGAAAGAATTTCTCCCACCTGAGCGTCCACGGGAGATTTTACTAAAATATGTCTGCGATACTTATCTTTTACCTTAGCTTTTACACAATCAGCAGGACCCAAAATTTCCCATCCAGATTGTAAATCTAACTTTGCGTGAAGCGCCTCTGCCATCTGATCTGCTACGCGGCGAACTTCTTTTTCTGAAGCGCCCCAGAAAAGCACGTTAGACAAGCGCGAGAAGGGCGGATAAGCTCCTTCTCTTCTTTCTTTAAGCTCAGCGTCAAGAAACGGACGTCTGTCATGGGTCACAACAGAAGCAATAGCAGGATGTGTTGACCAGTATGACTGAATGATGACCTTACCTGGCTTTTCTCCCCTGCCTGCACGACCAGCAACCTGCTCCAGCAAATCAAAGGTTCTCTCAGCTGCTCTAAAATCTGGCAGCTTAAGCATGGTATCGGCGTTGATAACACCAACCAAGGTGACATCAGGAAAATCCAGACCCTTTGCGATCATCTGCGTACCAATGAGCACCGCTCCAGGGGTTGCATCAAAAAGCTCAAGAAGACGCTGATGTTCGCCCTTTTTGGCCGTAGTATCGGCATCCATACGAATAATTGGCGCATCGCTGCCCAGCAAAAGTTTGAGCTCGTCTTCTACACGCTGCGTCCCCACGCCATATGCACCCATATAACGGCTGCCGCAGTTTGGACATTTGCTGGAAGGGTTAGGATACGCATGCTGAGACCACTGCCTGCCACAACTATGACAGACCAGAGAATGCGTGCGCTCATGGTACGTGAGAGACGTCGAGCAATGCGGACACTCGGGCACACAGCCACACTCGCGACACATCAAAAAGTTTGCGAATCCACGCCGATTGAGGAGCAGAACGCTTTTCTCGCCACGCTCTGTTGTCTCTTGTAGCGCAAGAGCAAGAGCTGACGAGAAGACCGATCTGCCTCCGTTTTTGAACTGGGAAGCCATATCAACTACCTGGACCTGCGGAAGAACCGCCACACCAGGCCTCTGAGTCATGGCAACACGCGTCCATTGAGTGCCACGCCAACTTCCTTGAGCTGTTCGGTATAAGCTCTCAAGCGAAGGTGTTGCAGAACCAAGCACCAGCGCAGCACCGCGGAGACGCGCCATCTGAGCAGCAACTTCTCTTGCGTGATAGCGCGGGAGCGAATCTTGCTTGTATGAAGCCTCGTGTTCCTCGTCAATGATGTACAGTCCAGGGTTTTGGATGGGCGCAAACAGAGCAGATCGAGCACCTACTACCACGCGAGCTCTACCCTGCCTGATTAAATCCCACTGGTCAAAGCGCTCGCCAAGCGAAAGCTTTGAGTGAAGAACGGCTACCTGCTCGCCAAAACGCGAACGGAATCGGCCAACTGTTTGCGCGGTAAGAGAAATCTCTGGGACAAGCACCACAGCACCCTTGCCAGCCACTAAGGTCTTCTCAATAGCAGAGAGGTACACCTCGGTTTTACCTGAGCCCGTTACACCATCAATGAGCACAACATCGCCCTGAGCAGCAGTTTGTGCAGTCTTAATTGCTGCAAGAGCAGACTCTTGGCCTTCAGTAAGTTGCTGTGGACGAGGTGCTACACCGCTTGAAAGCGTGGTTCCCAAACCCTCCTGGCTTCCACGAATTTGTCGCTGTGTGCGCACCTCAACGATGTCTTTTTTCTGCAGTGCAGTTACTGCGCTGCGAGCTCCTGGAATGGTAGCCGAGAGTTCGGATAACCTCATGGCGCCTTGCGCCAGAGCCTCAAGCACCGATCGCTGCTTGCTTGCATTTACCGCTGGCGTAAAGTCAGCCGCATTTTCTGTCAACTCAACCCATCGCTCATCAACAGGACCGGACTTCTCACACACAAGCTGCCAGGGAGATTCTGTATCTTTTCTGGTGACTTTAACCTTTTGGCCAGGCGCTAAAAACGGATGCAAAGCATCTGCGTAACTACAGGCATATTCTTTGCTCATCCATTCTGCTACCTGTGCAGACTGCTCATCAAACGCTGAATCTGCCAGGACTTGTGTTATCGAAAGCACACGTGAAACATCTAAACCTGAAGACACACGGTCTGAGACACCCACAATGTAGCCAACAACCTGCCTGTGAGAAAACGGCACCAAGACTGTTGTTCCTACAACCGCAGTCTCTTCCAAAGATTCTGGAATGGCGTAGTCAAACGTGCCAGAAAGAGCACGAGTTGGTATGTCTAAAACAACATGTGCAAAAGGCACGTTCTTGCCTCCTTAAAGCCGTGGTTGATGGTTTACATCAAACGTGTAACGAGCAACGTGTGGCTGACCAGCTTCTTCAACCTCAACACAAACAAATGCACACTCAACCTTAGTGAATCCGCGTTGCATCAAGACGTAGGCATAGAAGTTTGCCTGCATCTGATGATGCTCATAAATCTGAGTTGCACTAAGGCCCTTATCGCCTGTTTTATAGTCAACTACCAGCGCATCTTTGCTTCCCTTATTATAAGCGAGAAGATCGATGGCTCCTTCTACATAGTTCCCATATTCAGAATCAACCTGCAGCGTAAAGGGAGACTCCGCAATAACCACATCATGAGCTAATGCTTCTTGTCTAATTGCAGAGTTGCTCCACAGTTCAAGTGCTTGTTTGACTCGTGATACCGCACGCTGAGGAACACTATTCTTCAAGCACAATCTATCAATCGTGTTGTCATCAACCTTAGACTGAGTCTCAACCATAATCTGAGCAAGCTCGTGGAAGGCTGAGCCTAGGTTGGTTGGGTCTACTCCATCATCAGCTAATATGTCAGGCAAAACAACGGAAGTCTCAGTTACTGGTTGAAGGTTATCCTCCTCATATTCCTGGCGTTCTACCTGAGACTGGTCTTCAAGTTTCTGGTTATTCTCGACCTTAAAGTTCTCTGCCATTTGTTGGTGAGCTGATGAGTAACTAAAGAAACCTTTTCGCTGGTCATAAGTAGTTTCTGAGGTAACACTTAGTCTTACCTTCTCATAGAGGTCAAACGTTTCAACAGCTTGAGAGTTTTCCTCTTCGCCTGGGTTGCTATCAGAGGGTTCGGACTTGTCGCCAAAAGGTTCAACCAACTCTAAACCTTCAACCTGAATTGGCTCATCCTTCTTGCCAGAACCCTGAACCACACGCATACAACCAGCAAGATTTCCACCATATTCAAACTGATGCTCACCAGCAGAAAGTGGCGGCTCTTCAAACAAGGCATCTGTAATCTTGCGTGTATAACGAGGACTAATTCCTTCTTTAGTAAGATCGATGGTTGAAGTAAGAATGACTGCTTCTCGAGCACGTGTTAAAGCAACATACAGACGGCGGTTCTGCTCCTGCTCTTCAAACTCATTCTCTTGAGTTTCCAGGAACATTCTCCACTCAAGAAGACCTTTGCACTCATCAATACTTGTAGGAACCTCATGACAGCCATCGTACAATTCATGAAGTTTTTTAGAACTGCTTGAGAATGCAATCTGATACGAATCGTCTTTTCTAACATGCAAAAATGGTTCACTGCCAGCGCCTGCCTTAGGGCCAGATACAGCTCCTACAACAGCAACAACAGGAAATTCCAATCCCTTAGAAGCATGAATGGTCATAAAGGTGACCGCATTTTGAGTACTGCAGTGAAGCACCTTTGGCGACTCTTTAGCCGTGTTACACCATTGACTAAACGCTTTTGCGACTGAAGCTACGCCAATGCTTAGTTCCTTTTGCAAGCTATCAATTTGTTCAAGAGCTGCAAAGATATTTGCAATCTTTGACTGCCCCTCATTTCCCATCTTTTGAAGGCGAGAAATCCATCCAGCATCAAGAACTACCTTTTTAATGACGTCTGAAACTCTCTTGTTTGAAAGAGAGCTACGAGCATTACTCAACACCTCTAAAGCATTTTTGAGCTTTGGGCTTATCTCAAAAGGTGGATTACATACGTCATTTACCACTGACTCTGCAATATCTCTATTGGTAATCCTCTGACCATTTTCTCCAAAATTAGTGCCCAAGAGAAGCAGGTCAGACGCATCAAGACTAAAAATCTCACTCGAGAGTACAGGAAACAGTCCCTCGTATGAATCGTACATATTTGTGAGTGCTTGTAAAAGACTACCAATCAGCTGAACCTCAGGCTGCTCACCAAACGTTGAAGCTCCAGAAACCACGCTTTCAATTCCAAAGGTACGAAGTGCCTCAATATAGGGCTGTGCCTTTTTAACTGATTTCATCAAAATTGCAACATCTTTTGCTTGGATCTTCTCATCCTGCATAAGCGTGTTGATTCTGTCTGCAAGTTGATACGCAACAAGCTGGCTTCTTGTAACGTCATCGCCTGGCTTAGAATTTCCTGACTTTTCAAATTTTGTGACTTCAAAATACACGCGCGGCGAATGCGCAATGAACGGAGTTGCAGGTTCTTCTCGCCCAGCGGACAGATCCATAAAATTAGGTATCATGCCATCAGCGCTGCAAACCTTTGCAACAAATCGCAAAATTTCGTTATGACTACGGAAATTATCTACAAGACGGGGTTGCAAATCTTCTGAAACCTCTGCTTGACGTCTAAAGAACACATCAACGTCGGCACCGCGGAATCGATAGATTGACTGCTGCGCATCACCAACTGTGGTGAGATATTGAGCATCTTTACCTGAGAGACTCTTAATCATCTGCACCTGTTGCTGGTCCGTATCTTGGAACTCGTCAACCATTACAAGCTTGAATTTATCCGTGTAAACAGCTGCAATCTCTGGATGCTCTTCGAATACCTTTGCCGTTAGATGTAAAAGGTCATCGTTATCAAGGCCGCCAGCAGCAAGTTTCTTCTGTTTAAAAAGCTTGTAGACCTGCTCAGTAACATCTTTCAGACACTGACCCTCAGACGTGTCCTGAATAAGTCCAAATAAAGAGCTACAAACTTTAAGCTGGTACGCAGCTTCATCTTTTACATTTTTTATTTCTTTTGTGGAACGGACGACCTTAACGGCTTTTCCCAGAGTCTCCCAAAACGCCTGGTCAAAATCAGTGAGCGAGAGAACCAAGTGTTGCTGCAATTTGTTGGAGAGCTCAGATTGAACACTCTGTAGCTGATCTGCTTCATCTGGTTTCTTTTCGGCAATTGCAGCCTTTAGCTCCTCAAGCGCACCGTAGAGACTCTCAAGTTCTGCTTTCAGAACTTCCAGGTCAGAACTATCCCCTACAAACGAAATAGCATCCATTCCTACAGGAGATGACTGAGCATATGAAATCAGCGTTTCAATACGAGACTTCAGTGCATCCCTGTTCCCTGCATAGGTTGAGAGAAACTCAGCATAGCTTTCATCTTGAGAAAGCTCTCTGAGTACTTCTTCAATAGATATATTGACCAGCTGATTTCTGGTCATGTCGTCAATGATTTCAAACTCAGGATCAAGACCCAAATCTAGTGCATGAATCTTTAAGATTCTGCTGCACATACCGTGGATAGTACTAATCCACGCATCATCAACCTGCAATGCAGCGCTATGCAGACCTTCTTTTTCTAGAGCTTCCCTAACGCGCTCCTTAATTTCTGTAGCTGCAGCATTGGTAAACGTAATAATCAATGCCTGGTCAAGACTACTCAGGTACGGCTTTCCGTCGGCTCCCGAGCCTTCTTTTAAAGCCCACACAATTCTCTGTGTAAGCGTAAAAGTTTTTCCTGAACCAGCACCTGCTGCAACAAAAAGAGGCTTATCAAGCGTCTTGATGGTCTTCTCTTGACCGGGCGTATAACGTGTATCAGCCATAGTAGCTTACCTCCTCTTGTCGCACAGTTTTACTGGACAATACTTACATGCATCCTTATCGCAAGGATTGGCTCGGACATCTCCAGAAAGCATGGCTTGAACCTTCTGAGCAATTAAACTCTCCCAAGCGTCCAAGTAGTCTGCAAACTCCGCTGAGTTTTGAGACACAACCATAACTGCCTGGTCCCTGAGCTTTTTATCTTCCGGATGTATATTCCAAATATGTTCTGTCGCCGCTTCTGTTGCCATGCCTGCAAGAGCAAATGAAGGCTTATCTTTTTGCTCTTTGGTGCCCAGATAAATTGCAGCAACTGGCTCAAGCTTATACTTGGTGAGCTGCTTTCTCATAATCTGAGCATATATTGCAGACTGTACATGCCTTGGCAGAATCTCTTTTGAAAGCTCACTATCCAGACTTAGCTTTGCTGAATAAGCCTTCAAATCTTTTGTGGCCTTGTGTTTATAGTCAATAATAAGTGCCTGACCATGAGCGTTTACATCTACGCGGTCAATCGAGCCAGTAAATTGAGCTCCTGCATATTCAACAACATTTTCTTCTCTACCAAAGCGAAGCTCAAAGAACCTAGGCTGATAGCCAATAAAGTGCGAAGATTCAAACTCGAGAAGATCCTTGAGATCTTCTCGTATATTCTCAACCTGTTTTCTTTCTTGAATGCTATGCGGAATAAGCTCATTTGAAGATGCTCGGTTAATGTTGTTGAATTGCTCATCCCAGACCTGGGCAAAACAGCTGTCTAACACCTGTTTTGCATGATCTAGATTATCAGATGTAATCCTAGATCCAGGAATGTCTTGTAAAAGCGCAGATTCAACCACTGAATCAACTTCAGCCACATCACAACCAAGTGATTCAGCTAAAAGTGTTGCGTGTGTTAGCTCCAAAACACGATGGATAAAGGTACCTATCTGCATTGGAGCAAAGTCAGTGTCTACCTGAGAAATTTTGATTCGACGTTGCGTAAACCACTTGTAGGGACACTCAAGATACGTTTCAATCTGAGAAGCGGAAAGAAGCGGTAGCCCCTCTCGCGAGACCTCTATAAGACCCTGTAATTCCTGCTCAAGAGTCTCCCTAGTCAAATGACGTGGGAGTACCACAATGTTTTTGAGTTTAGGGTCAATCTCACCAGACTCGATTGTTGGGAGTTCAGCAACACGTTCTGGGTCAGTAGCTTGAGGCAACAGGTTTACCAGCACCTCTTCTTCTCCGCGTGCAACCCCTGTCTTCTTTGCATAGTCTTTGGGATAGCATGCTTTAACCTCACTGAGAGCTACTGCGTTAAAGACATCTTTTTGTTCCACCTTCTCAAATGCAACGCTGGTAGAAGCGGTTATAAGTGCCGCATAGAAATCTCTTTGATACCGTGCAAACTCTGACACCTTAGGCATTTGGCTTGCATGGCGAACAAACTCTTGAAGTGCACCGTCTGATGCTTTAACGCCAAAATTCAACGTATCCATACCCTGGAAAATGACGGCATCAAAAGAATGTGGCTCAAAAGAATGAGCTTGATTCACGGGAGCAATCAGTACCTGAATATCAGACTTAACACCATTAGAAACAGGCATCATGACCGTCTGGTCTTTGCAAAGCTCAATAAAAGATTTGAGTATCTGAGGAGTGAGCTTTAATCCTGCCTCATGCAACTCCTGTGCAGAAGAAACAATCTTGTTCATTACCTTAAGCGACTCTTGGTTTTGAAGAGACTGAAGCATCAACTCTTTAGACTGAGCAGCCTCTGACTGCTCGTCAGATGTTTCTGCAGAAAGGTATTCAATAATGCGCTGAGCAGCAGAACCAATTCTGCCAAGCTCAAGGCTCTTGATGGTCTCTGCGCACAAACGCGAGCTCATAGCCGCCTTAGAAAGCGTCTCAAGCACTCTGGTGGCATACAGCGTTCTATTACCGCGCCAACTCTTATCCAGCATCCACGCACGCTCAACACTTATGCCTGAAATAGGTGAAATCAGATAGTCCGTAAGAGTACGTGGAGGCCACCACGACATATCCCCCATCTGATGGTCAGATGCCTGGTAGTCAATGTTTTTCTCGAGCTCTGAGCGTTCACTGAGCGTGACGTACGCATCAATCAAGCTAGCAAACGCACGTCCTGCAAGCGAATCCTGAATGCGCACCGAACGCTTGTAGTGAGCAGCAATCCCCTTAGCTGCAAGCTTTTGCGAAAGCGCATCCCAAACCTTTTGCGAATTTGAAGTGTATACCGCAAAGCTCTTGCTACCAGATTCAACGCGCTGAGAGATATATCTGCTGATAGACTCTGCC
>JABZHD010000035.1 GCA_015259045.1 Atopobium sp.
TTTGTGGACTCCATGCTACTCCTGCTCTTGCAGAAACTACTGATACATCCACAGTAAGTGCCCCTGAATCAACTTCTAAATCCAATTATCCAAAATTGAAAGAAGTTGATGGAAAGGTATATTTTTATACTGAAGATGGAACTATTCTAAAAAGTCAGTGGATTACTTATGGAAAAGATCAATATTATGTAGATGAAACAGGTGCAGCAGTATCTGGTTTCTATACTACGCCTGATGGTAAAACCTGGTATTTTAATTCAAATTTTTTTCCATACGCTCGATACGGATTAATTTATTTTGACCAAAAAACGCCTAATAATCAATACGTTTTCTACTACATAGATAAAGATAACGGCTTGATAAAAAACAATTGGGTTAAAACAGATAAAGGTTGGAGCTGGGCCGGACCTGATGGGCGTTTTACTGAAGGATGGTTTACTGATCCTAATGGTAAAATCTGGTATTTAACTGGTAAGACTGATTCGGATGTTCCGGTTATTGCTAAATCAGTTCCGGTCGATGGAAAGCTGTACTTCTTTGATACTTCGACAGGACTTTTACGAAATTCTTGGGTAAATATGGGTCACGGTGTAGAAGCTTGGTACTGGGCTGGTCCAGATGGCGCTGCTATCTCTGGCTGGTTTAAAACTCCAGATGGCAAAACTTGGTATGCCGACCCAGAAGAATACAATCGAGTAGTAATGGGCGGAATAGATATTGATGGTAAATATTATTTCTTTGATCACAGTAATGGCCTTGTTACCCATGGTTGGATTGAGGATGATGGTGAATGGGCTTGGATTGAAACAGTAGGCTCTGTTTATTCTGGCTGGAAACACATGCCTAATGGTAAGTGGTTCTACTTTGATGAAAATGGAGAATTTCCTCTGCTTAAGAAAGGTGTCTTCACTATTTCCAGCGGAACTTATTACGTTGACGCAAATCAAGGAATGACCGCTAACAATTGGGTACAGCTCCCTAATGGCGGTTGGGCTTGGGCACAGTCGAGCGGTGCATTTGCCTCTGGTTGGTACACCACGCCAAATGGCAAAACTTGGTATTTTGATCCATCAGATCCGCAGCATCCTGCAATAATTGGTGAGACTGAAATTAACGGTCAATCATATTATTTTGATTCAGGCTATGGTCTTCTGAAAAATGGATGGGTTCATAGAGCTGATGGTTCTTGGTCTTGGGCTGGAGAGAGTGGGGCGCTTCAATCAGGTTGGAAGCATATGCCTAATGGCAAGTGGTTCTACTTTGATACCAAAGATTCCAAGCACCGTATGCTTGTAGGTGTCATCCAAATTTCTAGTGGAACCTACTACATTGACGAATCCGCTGGTATGACCGCTAACAGTTGGGTACAGCTCCCAGAAGGCGGTTGGGCTTGGGCACAGTCAAGTGGCGCATTTGCTTCTGGTTGGTATACCACGCCAAATGGCAAGACTTGGTACTTTGATCCAGCAAAACCAAGCCATCCTGCTTATACTGGAGAACACACTATTGATGGTAAAGACTATTACTTTGACGCAGGATATGGTCTTGCTCGCAATCAATGGATTACCCGTTCCGATGGCGTAAGACGCTGGGCTGGACCAGACGGTGTACTTACTGAATACAAGCGCTAAATCAGTTTGAGTTGCTCTTTATTACCTGGATTTATTGGAGTTAAAACAATGGAGAAGAAGATGCGTTTTCCCTACAGGCCTTCTACACAAAAGCTTATTGCAGTTGCTTCGCTAAGTGCAGCTCTGCTTTGTGGCTTCCATGCTGCTCCCGCTTTTGCAGAAACAACTGATACGTCTACAGTAAATGCTCCAGTTGTAACAACTGAAACTACCGCAACAGCTGAAAATGCTTCTCCTACAGCAGCTGAAAGCTCTCAGCCTGCTTCACCTGCTTCACCTGCAGCACCAACGACAACTGCTCCAACAACAAGCCAGACACCTGCTGTTCCAACAGAGAATACTTCGCCAACCCCTCAGTCTTCTGGATGGAGACAAGAAAACGGCCAATTCCACTATTACAAAGAAGATGGAACACTTGTCACAAGCCAGTGGATCAAAGATGATTCTGGTTGGCACTATGTAGACGCTGCTGGTAATGCAGTCAAGGGTTTGTATACAACGCCTAATGGTAAAACTTGGTATTTTGATCCAACTGACCCGCTGCATACGGCAATCTTCGGTGAAGTTGAAATTGATGGTAAGTTTTACTACTTTGATTCAACAGGCGGACTTGTAACAAATGGATGGGTATATCGTTCAGCAAGTTCTTGGTCATGGGCAACTGAAGATGGTACTTACTATTCTGGATGGAAGCATATGCCTAACGGCAAGTGGTTCTATTTTGATCCAGAAGAACCTCGTCATCGTATGTTAATTGGAACAATTCAGGTTTCTGGTACCTCATATTACATTGATGAATATGCAGGTATGATTTCTAACAGTTGGATTCAACTACCAACTCGTGAGTGGGCTTGGGCTCAAAAAAATGGCGCTCTTGCCTCTGGTTGGTTTAACACACCAAATGGTAGAACTTGGTACTTTGATCCATCTGTTCCACAGCATCCAGCGCTTATTGGCAACGTCGAAATTGACGGCACATATTATCATTTCGATGAAAACTATGGAATCCTTAGAAATAGTTGGATTCACAATGATGATGGTTCATGGTCTTGGGTAGATTCTTATGGCTCATTCTATTCAGGTTGGAAACATTTCCCAAATGGTAAATGGTTTTACTTTGATCCAGAAGACTCAATTCATCGCATGAAAACTGGACTTTTCCAACTTCCTAGCGGTTCATATTACGTTGATGAAAATGCTGGTATGACTTCAAGTAATTGGGTGTCCCTACCAGACGGAAATTTGTCCTGGGCTCAATCTAGCGGCGCGCTTGTCTCTGGATGGTTTACTACTCCTGGCAATAAGACCTGGTATTTTAATCCAAGCTCAATTGATCACGCTGCTTATGTTGGTGAACATTCTATTGATGGAAAGAACTACTACTTTGATAAAAGCTATGGTCTAGCAAAAAATGAATGGGTTACTCTTTCAAATGGCGTAAAACGTTGGGCAGGTCCAGATGGAGTACTGACTGGATTCATTTCTCCCGAAGGAGTCTTCTCTACAGATGACGGTTCACAGCCAACAGGAACGGTACATCTTCCAGGATTGACCATTAATGTTGGAGCTGACCATAAAATTAAGACAGGTTGGATAAAAGAAAACAATAAAGATTTTTACTATCTTTCTAATGGTGCACCAGCAGATGGATGGCTTAATATTCACGGAACTTGGTACTATTTTAGTTCCAATGGAGAAAAACAAACTGGTTGGATTAATTCAAAGGGCAGTTGGTACTTCCTTGATTCTGACGGCAAGATGAAAACCGGATGGATTAAAGATAACGGCAAGGACTACTATCTCAGTAATAATGGTTCCATGCAAACTGTTTATGTAACCTGGGGTGGAAAACTGTATTGGTCAGCTGCTGATGGCGCCATGGAGGAGCAACCTTGCTACTACCCTGATATGTATCGTTATGCACAGAACTATTACAGTGCTACTAACTGGCTCATCCAGATTGATACTACTGGCAATCGCTTTGCTGTATACAGGGGATCACACGGTAACTGGGTTGTTTGGTACGAATGGCAGTGCACCACAGGAGCGCCAGGCATGTGGACCCCTCATGGTCAATTTACCGTAGGAAACAAGGGCCTCTACTTTGGCTCTGGCTTTAGATGCTGGTATTACACGACCATTTCTGGTGAGTATCTTATTCACTCCATTCTCTATAACTCCGACGGTTATACCGTCCGTGATGGTAGGCTTGGATACAACGGTTCCCACGGTTGCGTACGTCTTGCAACAGAGAATGCTAAGTGGGTTTATGACAACATTCCTTATGGAACTAAGATTGTTATTTGGTAATCCAAATAAACATGAAGCTCTATAGCAATAAACCCCAACTCATATTGAGCTGGGGTTTATTTGTTAGCTTATAAAACGTGGTTACGCAAAATACTTTGCTTCAAAATCCTTAAATTGCTCTGGAGTAGCGTTTTGATCTACCGAGAAGGACTGTGCAACCGCTACTGCCTGCTGTCTTCTGAGACCAGCCTTATCCTCGTCTCCTAGTTGCTTATAAACGTGAGAGAGCCTATCGAGGGCATACACCACATACTCTGCAACTGAATCAGCTACGCCGGAGAGCAACATCATGGTTACAAGAGAGTCTGGCGAAAGCGCAAGAGCAGTCTCTGGGCTCAAATCAATGAGCTCTGCAACAGCTGCCTCTACCCCATCGAGTGACTCTTCAGTTTGAGTCTCTAAAGCATTTCCCAAACCTGCTGTGACCGTTGAAGTAAAGTCATCGATTACTTCCAAAATGTAATCTCGTTGAAGCATTTTGTTCCAATCTACTAGTTAGTAGGAACAGGAATACGTAAGTGATCAAATGCAGCATGCGTTGCCTGTCTACCTTGAGGTGTTCTAATAATAAGTCCTTGCTGCAAAAGATATGGCTCATAAACATCTTCAAGTGTAGATGGATCCTCTGAGACTGCGCTTGCAATGGTTGTGAGACCAACCGGACGACCTCTAAACGTCTCACAAAGCGCACGTAAAACACGCACGTCCATTACATCTAGACCAAGCTCATCAATCTCAAAGAATGAAAGCGCCTCTGAGGCTACCTGCCAGGTAATAGTACCTTCAGCTTTAACTTGTGCGTAATCTCGTACGCGTTTTAACAGACGATTTGCCAAACGCGGTGTACCTCTTGATCGAGAAGCAATTTCAGCAGCTCCCTGCTCATCAACTTCTACATCAAGGATGTTTGCCGAGCGCATGACAATAGTCTGAAGCTCAGAAACAGTATAGTAATCAAGACGATAAGAAATACCAAAACGATCACGCAAAGGACCGGTTAGAAGTCCTGTTCTTGTTGTTGCAGCTACAAGAGTAAAGCGTGGAATATCAAGCCTGATTGACCTTGCCGCAGGGCCTTTGCCGATAACAATATCTAAGAAGAAATCTTCCATTGCTGGATAGAGAATTTCTTCAACCTGGTGATTAAGCCTGTGAATCTCATCAACAAAGAGGATATCTCCCTCTTCAAGATTGGTGAGAATTGCTGCTAAATCCCCTGCTCGCTCAATTGCGGGACCTGAGGTTGTATGAAGCTTTGAGCCCATTTCTCCTGCTAAAACACCTGCAAGCGTTGTTTTGCCAAGGCCTGGAGGGCCAGAAAAAATAACGTGATCAAGCGGCTCATTACGACTTTTTGCAGCCTCAATAAGAACACGGAGATTTGATTTAACGCGCTCTTGACCAAGATACTCATCAAGAGTTTTTGGTCGCAAGTTTCTATCTTGCTCCAGGTCTTCTGCCTGAAGTCCACTAGAAACTACACGTTGAGAAGTGTGCCCAGGAAATGGAGCTGGAGTAGACGACGACTCAAATAAGTTATCTGCATCTGCTTCCCACATTAATTACCACTTCCCAAACGCCTTAATGCATATCCAATAGCAGCTTCAATTGTAATAGCACCAGCCTCTTCATAGCCCTCAAGAGCAAGCGTTGCTTCCTGAGAAGTAAAGCCCATTCCAAGAAGAGCCTCAATAGCCTCTGATTCTACTGAAGTAACAGCAGGTTTTGGAATGGCAGCAAAGTCTGCAGGAGAAGTAAGGCCAACAAGCTGTTTGAGCTCTGCATCTTTTGCAAATACATCGGAAAGTTCAATTACTAAGCGCTCTGCCTTCTTCTTACCAAGACCAGAGACACTCTTAAGACGATTGCCATCGTTAGTGGCCACAATTACCGCAAGTTGCTGTGGGGTAAACGTAGAAAGCACAGAAAGAGCCAGTTTAGGACCAACTCCAGAAATTGCGCGCAGACGATCAAAAAGCGCACGTTCTTCTCGCGAAGCAAAACCAAAGAGTTCCATTGAATCTTCTCTGACCACCATACGAGTTAAAACGGTAACGCCTGCTTCACCCGCTTGTGGAAGCGCAGCAGCTGTTGAAGCTGAGATACCCAGCTCATACCCAACACCGTTAACATCGAGAACAGCAACTGAAGGAGTAACGGATACAAGCGTGCCCGTAAGCTGGACAATCATAGTTGTATTCTTCCCTTTCCAAGCGAGGTGGTTCTTACAAGATTAGCGTGACAAACTGCAGCAGCTAAAGCATCAGCTGCATGGTCTGGGTGAGGTTGATGATCCAAGCATAAAATATTTTGAACCAT
The DNA here is from genome assembly GCA_015259045.1 of Atopobium sp. Lineage (GTDB taxonomy): Bacteria > Actinomycetota > Coriobacteriia > Coriobacteriales > Atopobiaceae > Lancefieldella. The sequence continues at coordinate 6,261 of JABZHD010000035.1, forward strand.
ATACATAACCTGCTGTTTATCTGCAGCTCCTGTACCAACAACAGCCTGCTTTATCTGCATTGGAGTGTATTCTCCAACCGTGAGACCTGCTTTAGAGCAAGCGACAATAGCAGCTCCGCGAGCATGTGCAGTAGGAATAGCTGATTTAACGTTTTGACCAAAGTAAATACTCTCGATAGAAAGAGCTTCTGGTGAGAACTTATCTATAACCTCAACAATCTGGTTATAGATTCTTCCCAAGCGCATATCTATTGGTTCATCTGCGGTTGTAGTTATGCATCCATAGGCGCGTGCACGGCATTCAGAACCCCTTGTCTCTACAATTCCCCATCCAGTGTGAGCAAGACCAGGGTCTATTCCAAGAATTACCATTGCACCTCCTAATATAGAACGTTAGTTCTATATTATCACAGAGTCTATGCAAACGATGCAACTAATTTTCTGAGAAGGGACCTCTCCACATTTTGGGGTCAACCATGCCAATTTGCGTGTCAGTTTCTTGAGCAAGCTCCTTTAAAAGCTCCAGCATATCCTTAAAGCCCTCCTGAGCCTCCGCTGGATCAACTGACAACTCAGGCAGATGCATAGAAGCTCCTTGAATTTCTCGCAAAGAATTTCGTAAGGACTCTACCAGGTCAGATTCGGAAGCCTTTGTATCTCTAATTCTGTCTTGCCAGACTGATGCGTGTGGAATTTGAGCGTTTGTGAGGCTCTTTGAAGACATTTCCAGAACCTCAGTGGTGTTTCTGCGGTCTTTTTGGCGAGCGTGAAGCATAGAAATAATTGCTTTGACCTCGTCAACCTTTCCCATCTCTTCCACAATGGCAGAAATACTCTTATTCCACTCAAGATAGCTGGTAAGCACGTAGTCAACAAACTCGATGCGCTCTTGAGGCGTTGGTGCAACATTTTCCAGGCCATCAGTTACAACCTCAAAGATATTCTCGAGAACTGCATGGTCAATAGCTGGCGAGAAGGTATTTCTTACCCTTGCAAGGTCAACAATGTCTGCATGATACATATCTCCCAGAGGCCACAGAGAATGTGCGCTAGAAATTTCTGTTCCCTTGAGCGCAAGAATGGTTTTATCGGCAGTCTCAAGCGTTAAGTAGTTGTGCTGGTCAGCGTATGCGTAGCCGAATGCACTCACCAATTTTGTATCGGTCAATGTCGAGAAAACCGTGCTATCCACAGTAACTTTATTAACCCGAAGTCTTGCGGTAAGCAACTCCGCAGCACTTGTTGCTCGAGAATCTTTGTTTGGAAGCAACAGTACGTGGACGCGCATAGGACCTAAAGCGTCTGAAGCAAGCGCAACGGTAACAAGAGAATTGAGCGAGCCATCAACTGCAATAAACACGCCGTCAAAGCCAGACTTTACCGTGTAGTCTCGCACTCCTGTAGCCAATACGCCCCAGGTAGTAAGTGCGCTGTTATAGACACCCGCGGTATCTTCTCTATCAAAGTTTTCGATGGTGTCTTGGTCAACATCGCAGACAACCATATCTTCTGAGAATGAGGCTGCTTGTTTGACTAAATCTCCTGAAGGAGACAAGAAGAAGCTTGAACCACAAAACACCTGATTGCCATAGGCGCCAACAGCGTTTGCCGCAATAAGCCAGCTATCAAATTCTTCAACATCTCCCAGATAGCGGCTTTCTGCCACCGCCATACCCATAGCGGATGACGAATCATCAACAGCAAAGCCAAAATACGGCAGGTAAATGACAGCATCTAACGAGTTGTCGACATCTTGCCACGCGTCAAGATCGTCGTAGGTAAAAGCAACACCAAACGTAAGGCCGCCTGCTTCAAATTTTGCGAGCTCAAAGGTATTCTCGCCAGATGTTTGTGCAGAGCTAGCAGAACGAGCAAGAGCGCTCATGTGCGCTATCTGGGCAGTCAATTTCAGCGGGGTTACGGCTCCGTTTCTAACGAGAAGAGCCTCACTAGCTGCACTTCCATCAAACTCTGTTACAACAGGAATAAGGGCTGCAATTGGAAGCTTTTCCGAAAGCGAATTGATAATCTCCGAGAGGTCTGCAAAAAGTCCTTCTATGTCAGCCTCTGGCACGCTTAGCAGCCCTGTAAGAGTTGGCGCAGGATAAATGACTAGCTCAGCACCTTGCTGTTGAGCTCTCTGAGCATATTCCAGCATGGTCTGAGCGGTAAACTCGAAGTCTCCGGCCTGAGTATTCATTTGTGCAACTGCTATGCGCATACCATTCCTATCATGAAGTGCTTAGTTTGTTTTTACCCAAAAACAAACAGGTGTAGTAATAAGAAACGGAGCCGCAGGTAGCAGCTCCGTTCAGATTCACAGATAAGCTTAGCTTGTTAAATATGCAACCAGTCTTAGAG
>JABZHD010000036.1 GCA_015259045.1 Atopobium sp.
TGAACTGCCTCCTATTTCTCGTGTCTAAGAAATAGGAGGCAGTTCATCCGCCAGCTCTCTTTTTGGGCTTCTCGTCGTTTTGTTTTACTATAGCCACATAAGGAGATGATGCGACATGAGTAAAGCGGCTCAAGTAATCAAGAACCTTTCACAGGGCTTTTTAATTTCAGGTATTTTAAGTGCGCTCATGGGTGCATACTACCTGTTCGCTAAGGCTGGACTTCCTTTGCAAGATCCTCCCCAGGCACTCAAAATTCAATATGCAATCAACTTTGGCGTTGGCGAGAAAATGTTTATGTTAGGTCTAACCTGCCTGTTTATCGGCTGCGTTGGTTATACCATTGCGTGGATTTGTTCCAAGACAGAGAAAGTTCAAGAGCCAGATAATCACCAAGCTGGTAGACCTTCTCGCCCTGGCGGAGCAAACTCAGGCGAGTGAGCAGAGGCTCGCGGACCGAGGCTGCGGACTGACTGCGGCGTCTTAAAGCGCGACAGCCTGAATTCATATTCGCAAGCAGCAGATGCGGTGCGGATACAAAAATTTGAACTATTTTCAAAACAGTACTATCCATGTGAACGGTACTATTTATCAGCCAAATTCACTTTTTATGTGAATACTAATTTCTCTTATGTTTTGGCTATCAATTTGTAAGAAAATATAGATGTAATATGCACATCTTTTTGAGGGGCCATCATGAAAAAAGGTTTTCTTAAGAGAATCTCAGTCTTTCTCACCATGGTTGTGGCATGCCTGTTTATGTCTATTAACACAGCTCAGGCACTTGATCGCCAGAAAGACGATAGTGATCTTACTCAGATCAACATTTACCAGTTCACGCTGACCAGAGACAACATGACTGTTCTCTCGCAGGGAGCTGGCGTTAAGCGTGTAGAGATTCCTGCTTCTGATACAGGCAGACTGCCCTCAACCGCTTTTGTTGTTCAGCCAACTAAAGACGGTTCCAACCAGCAGTATAACCAGCCTCTCTCGCTGAAGTTCTCTAACGCTGGCACTGTTGATGGCAAGGACGTTGACGTCTATGTCACCATCAACTCTCTGGGTCTTACCCTCCAGAGTGCAAATGCAGATTACAACAACCCTAACAAGACCGATGTGCCTTTCTTGACCGTTGATGAGAACTGGGGCTCCAAATCCTTCCAGATTATGGACTACATTGATGTAAATCACCCCAGCTACACTGCTGATATCTTTAGGGCTTATGCAATCAACGCAAACGTAACAGTAGAGCTTAGGTACACCGATGGCACCCCTTGTGACCTCAAGCTTGTTATGCAGCCAAGCGATATTGACGTTGTCGGCGACACTGGCGCAAACGAGACCTTCTCGCTTATTAACGCCAATAGCACCATCGATAGCATTGTAATGAACAACAGGAACATTCTTGTTGAGAGCACCAGCGGCAGCAAGATTACCTGGAATCCTGTTCGCGGAACTTCTGGTCCTGACCAGGAGAAGAACCTTGCAGGCTTTGCTGTTAAGTCCAAGTCAAATAGTATGACGTTTGAGTCCACCAGTGCAGCTACCAGCGGCAGCCTTTTTGGTGTGTACACCGAGGCAATTACTCCAGCTCCAGTAAAGGCAGTTGACCCAGAGCAGGCTCCAGCTAAGGCCGGAGAAACCATTACCTATACCGGCACCTTTACTCTGCCAAGGCAGGGCATTGATACCATCGGCAAGATTAAGTCGATGAGCATGGTTGACACCTTTGACGAGCGCCTTGATTTCCAGGGCCTTACCGTAAGCTTTGACGGCCAGACCCTCACTGAGGGCACTGACTATACCGTTGCTGTTGATGGCCAGAAGGTTACGGTCAACATTAAGGACCACCTGCTCACCAAGGCAAATGGCGGCAAGAAGTTTGTTATTACCTACAAGACTGTTACTAACAGCAAGGTAGAGACAGACGGCTCCAACATTGATAACGAGCTTACACAGGTTGTCGACGGAAACGTTGCTCACTCCAACAAGGTAACCACTGAGCTTCTGTACGAGAAGACCCACGAGTTTGTAAGCGGCACTCCTAACAGAGAGCTTCCTCAGGAGGTCCTGGATTTGCTTCCTGGCAAGCAGACTAGAATTCCTAACGGTACCACCGTTACCCCTGATCAGCCCCTTGGTGGCGTTACTCGCGTGGAAACTCCAGATGGAACGTGGGTGTTTATCGGTTACGATCACGATTCCGAGGTCATTGACCACAAAAACGCTCACTTCATTGGCGTTTGGGTAGTTCTGCCTCAGCCAAAGAAGGATGTCCTGGACGGTCAGGGTAACTCCATCGACGGCAACAAGGTAACTGCTGGTCAGGTGCTCACGTACTCCGTAACTTACACCAACACCACCAACACTGCTCGCGATGTCACCATCACCGATGTCATTCCAGAGCACACAACCTACGTTGATGGCTCCGCTGATAATGGCGGCACCTACGACCCAGCTACACGCACCGTAACCTGGACTCAGAACGTTGCTTCGGGCGACACACTCACCGTAACCTTCCAGGTCAAGGTCAACAAGGGCGAGAAGGACGTTACGGTGGTAAACACTGCCCACGTTAGCGATGGTCTTATCGACACAGATACCAATACCACCACCAACCCTGTTGTCCCTAAGCCTCGTAAGTCCCGCACCCCTTATACCGGCGACGATGCTCTGCAGAACACGCTGATGTTTGCTATTGCAGGCGGCGCAGCAGTTCTCTTTGCATTGGGTACTCTCAAGCTTCACGCAGCTAAGAACTAAGCTACGGCGAGGTCGACACGCTCGCAGGCATAGCGCGTGGAAGCCACAGATTTAGCACGCAGTAACTTTAGCCGCTCTCATTTTGAGGGCGGCTTTTTGTGTGGGCGTGCTCGCGCATACGCATTCGCGCGCGTAAGTTTGGGCGTGCGCAAAGTGCTGTTCAAGCGCAAGAACGGCGCTCGAAGCGCAAAGATTGCACTTTACGTGCCAGTTAGTGCATTTGAGTGACACGAGGTCCCACATAAGAGTTGCAACCGTTATTCTAAAGATGCCTTAAGGCAAGGAAGCAAGCGGGACGCAGTTCCGCTACAGCAAGTAAACGAGACATTCGGTCAAGTAAGTTGTTTGGAAGTGTCATGGAAATTCGTGTTGTTGAAGAAAAGGGTCGCGCGCAAATTGAGGTGACCATTTTGAGTGGCCCCGATGATCCACGCGTTTCGGGAATTGTTCGTCAGCTCCAGATGGTTGACGGAAAGATGACCGGATACGTTCCCGGGACCATCAACAGGCGCGTTGTTCTTCTCGCGGATGTCGTGTGGATTCAAACGGACGGCAACGTGATACTGATTAACCTGGTAAACGGCGAGACGCTGGAAAGTTCCAGCCGCTTGACCGAGCTCGAGGATGCGCTTAAAGATACGGCGTTTGTGCGCACTTCTCGACAGGAACTGGTCAACTTGGATCAAGTTACGGGTATCAAACCCGCAGGTTCCGGCCGCATGTTGTTGTCGCTTGGCGAGAAAACCCTTGTTGCTTCAAGAAAATACGCCGCCGAAATCAAACGACGCATTGGAATTGTGTAAGGGCTAGAGGCTTTTTCTCGCGCCGCAGGTCTAAGCGCCGAATGCCACCCGAACCGTATCCGGACGCCACCCGAACCCAATCGTAACAGCACACAAACATTCACTTTAACGGCAGTTTTATCCCAGAGAAGGGAACATCATGGAACGCAACGAATCGCAAAACTGGAAAGAAATTGAGCGAGAGACTCAGCAAGAATTTGATGAGGGACTCAATAAAACAGCAGGTCAAATTATGTGCAAGGGCATTTCTTCTGGAGCGCTATGTTTTACCGGCATCTCGCTTGTGTATGGCGTCATTGCGCTGGCAACCAATTATGGCGACAGGCAGAATAACATCATACTTCTCACACTGATCGCCGCCGGAGTTCTTTCGGGCATTTACCAGCAGGTTTGGTTCAACTATCAGCCGCTGATTACCAAGCTCAGCTACCTTCAAAGGTTCCTCGGCTTCAACGTCTGCCTGTTCCCAACGCTTGTTGCGATGGCACTCATTGGTGGATGGGTTCCTAATATGGCACAGGCGTGGATGTCATTTACCGCACTATACCTGGTCATTCTGCTGGTTACAACCTTAGTCTTTAATGCTATTTTCAAGAAAGAAGAGCAGAAATATAAGGCTGCTTTCGAGAAGTACCAGGCATCTCGTCGCGCATAAAGTTTCAACTGATTCTGTACCGTCCGCCGCGCGCCTAATTTCTGCGAAGAATCTGTGAACTTTGCCTAAAAACATAAAAGAATCGGTGGATTCTGCCTGATTTCATCAAAGAATCTGTGTCCCAAACACAGATTCTTTGTACTTTTCAGGCGAGCTTTGAAGCATGCCCAAATCTGCCCTTCCACAGAGCTTGATTTTCTCGCCATGTCTGAACGATTTGCCGAAAAAGTGTGCCATGTCTGAGTGGTTTTGCCGGTTTTTCTCGCCATGTCTGAGTGAATTTACACAGACATGATGCGTTTTTCAGGCTCAAAGGAACATTCGTCGAACAACACACAAAGAGCTCGGCCTGTCGAGAAGACCGAGCTCTTGCGAGTCGTACTTGACCAGCGCTTTAACCGCCGCCCGGCACCTGAACAGCGCTCTGACCGGCACGTTCAACCTGCGCTCCAACTAGCGCTCTGAACTGCATCTCAACCGGCGCGTGCTAGTAGGCGCATCGCTGCCCCGGCGTGCGCTTACTTTTTCTTCAGAGCGTTCAGGATGCTGAGAGCAATGTGGTAGAGGAGCGCGGAGACTGGCCAGATAATCCAGGAGCTTTTCCAGTCCTTGGTGATAAAGCTATAGCCCACGTAAAGCAAGGCAATTGCGCCAAAGTATGCCTTTGCAAGTGACCTGTACTTTAATGCGGTGGATTCGTAGTCCTTCTTGCTGCTTTTCTCGTCATGTGAGAAATCGCCTTCCTGCAGAAGAACCCTATAGCCATCCCTGAGGATTCCCGAGTAAACCAGCAGGTAAACGCCAAAGGAAACCAGAATTGCTGCCGCAAGGAAGCCGATGGCAAAGGTGAGGCCAGCTCCAAAGTACGAAGCAATCAGGAAGGGGATGGCGCTCAGAATAGTGAGGCAGACGCCCGCCGCCTGTTGCATGTAGCGCAGCGATTCGGTGGATTCGGCGCGCCTGCGGACGGCAGCCTCAACGCCGTACTGAAGCTCGAGAGATGCTTTCTTGAACTGCTTAAACCTTGCAAGCTTCATGTCTTGGAGAATCAGCAGTCCAACGCCAGCGGCAGTAAAGAGCATCATAAGGCACACGCCTGCAATGCCCAGCGCATCTGGAGAAATGTGTGTCGGATTAAAATTGAGTGCATCTTCACTGTATGTTGCAAGCGAAACAAGCAACGCTGGCCCCAGGATAAAGAGAGTAATTGCGCCTGCCGTGGGGCGAGAAGTTCGTGCGATTGTATCCAGGTATTCGGTGGCTGTGTCGAGAGAAACGCTGAGCTTCGGTGCCGCAGTTTTGCTGGTAGATGCGTTGCCAGTTGAGGATTCGCCAGCGGTGCCGCCGTCAGGGCTGTCTGCGGTGCTGCTGGCAGCGGGATCCGAAGAGCCGCTCTGCACCGAAGAGGCCGCGTAATCAGCATCGATGGCAGTAGCAGGCAGCTCTTCAAGCTCGTCTTTGAGCAGGTAGTCTGTGGAAACGCCAAAAAGCTCGCTCATGGCCATGATTTTTTGAATATCGGGCATGGAAGCCATTGACTCCCATTTGGACACTGACTGTCTTGAAACGCCAAGCTGCTGTGCAAGCTCTTCCTGTGACCAACCATTACGCTTTCTGAGGCTCATGATTTTCTCGCTCAGTAACATGGTTGTTCCTTTCTGTTGGTGATGTGGTGGGATTCACATGTGATGGCTATTACTCTAAAAATTACCTCGATTGCACACCACCAAGTTGAGTTGGAAATTTGTCAACTCTCGGTTGCGTAATAGTTTACCTGCAGAAATGTTATCAAACTTTTGGAAAATAGTTTTAAAGGTCGTTCAAATTTTTTGTGCGTTCACGGAATATGTCGACCAGATGCGACATTTGTACAGTATGTATATGATAGTATCTGCTTACGGAGAAACTAAATAATCCATATCAGAAAGGAATGCGCTAAAAATTCTTGTGTATCTGGTCATCCGTATGGTGCATAAAAATTTGCGCAAAAGCCACATGAAGAACTTAAAGGTATGCATCGCTTCGTCTGCTCTTGTAGCCGCGCTGGCACTTGCTCCAGCATCTGCGCTGGCAGAGGGCACAACGCCTGCTCCTACAAGCACCACCGGTGCTACAGCTACTACTGGCATAACTCCTATTCCTGCACCAACTAGAGAGGAGCTCATGGATCCAACGGTTAATCCATATGCTCCTGAGGACGCATACTTCCTTCCTGATGTTACTAACCCAATTCCAGACGGATTTATGGTTGGTAACGCTGACGGTGTAGTCATTGTCGATAATGGCGATGGTACTGTTACCGTTAAGGGTCACTGGGTTCCAGCAATGGAGTTCGATGAGGTTATTAACGTTGAGTTTGTTCGCATCCCAGCTCCAACACCTAATCCAGATCCAACTCCTGCACCTAGCCCAGATCCAACTCCAGCTCCAACCCCCGATCCAACTCCAGCACCAGAGCCAGAGCCTGCTCCAGCCCCTGCACCAACACCAGCGAAGAAGTCCGTACTTCCTGCAACTGGTATCGCAGATGTTGTAGCTCCAGCTTCTGTTCTTGCAGCCAGCGGCCTTGGTTTTGTTGCTGCTTCTCGTAAGGTTCGCAAGTAAAAAGAGCTCGCGGCTTTGCTGCGCGTAGCACACATGTTGCATCATTAAAGCGCCTGACCTCAGGCGCTTTTTTGCGTGGAAAACCGGTTGGGCCTCTGAGCAGAAATTGGGTACACTCTGAATAACGTATTTCGGAGGTTGTTATGGACGATCAGCAGCAAAAACTCTCGCAGAACGGCGACGTGGAACAGGGACCCGCACACCTATCTTCAACTGCGCTTGTGCTAGAAGGCGGTAGCTATCGAGGCATTTTTACTGCTGGAATCCTTGATGTGCTTCGCGAGAAGGGCGTCACTAACTTTGAGAGCGTGTGGGGAGTTTCCGCGGGCGCTATCAACGCCGTAAGCTTCAGGTCCAAGCAGATGGGCCGCGCCATGCGCATTATGCTGGCCTTTAGGGACGACCCTCGCTTTCTTTCGCTCCGCTCACTGATTACTACTGGTGACATTGCTGGTGCGGATTTTATGTTCGATGAGATCCAAAACCATTTGGATCCCTGCGATAACGAGGCGTTCAATCAAAATCCCATGCAGATGTACGTGGTTGCGTCCGATGTTACGTTTGGCACGTCGGCATATCTGCACGTAAAAAAGTTCCCGGAAGACGTGACTATGGTCCGAGCGTCCGCGTCGATGCCAACGGTTTCTCGCATGGTTGAGCTGGATGGACATCGTTATTTGGACGGCGGAACAACCGATTCAATTCCGTTTGCGGCGGCGCTTGGTCTGCCCGACGGAAAAGCTGAGCGCGCGGTTGACGTTCCCGACCACACGCCAGCAAAGAAAGCGCTGGTCATTGTCACGCAGGACAGGAATTTCGTAAAAACCGACGTCAACGAGCAGATTGCCATTCGCTCGCAGCTTTACTCCGCGTATCCGTACTTTGAAGCTGCGCTGGCTTCTCGCGCTGAGCGCTACATGGATCAGCGCAAACAGCTCTTCGAGCTGGAGGAAGAGGGCAGAGTGTTGGTACTTCTACCTCCTGAGCCAGTTGAAGTTAAAGTTAACGAGAAGTCCGGTGAAGCCCTACTGTCTCTGTACCTGACAGGTCGCCAAGTTGCACTTGAGCGCCTCGAAGAGATTAAAAGTTTTATCGAGTAGACTTTTGGATTAATCGAGCTCCAAAATCTACAACGTATGCCCTGAACGCGAAGCGAAAATTGATACGGAAAGAGTTTGTTTTGAAGACACCGATGAATAAGTTTTTGAAGGTAATGTTTGCGCTGGTTATCGTTGCGATGACTGGTGCGGCGATTCTGCAAATTGTCGCTCCTGAGTACATGGGAAGCAATGCCGCTTATGGTATTTCGACCGGTTGGCAGCGAGAGATTGGTTTTTGGAATCTCGCGGTGCTCATCATTTTGGTTACCACGTGTTTCCACTACGATTGGGTCTATCTACGTGCGATTTTGTTCGCGCTGATTCTGGGTGGTATTGGAATTGGAACCAATCATTTCATTCATTTTTTGAGCGCTCACGAGTCGGTAAATTTGGTTGGCGCTATCGAGAATTATGTTCTTGCAGTTGGTTGGATAATTGGCTGGAAGCTCGAATGCAACCGCAGGAAGACCGCGGGCACCACTGAGTAGCTGCGGAAAGACC
>JABZHD010000037.1 GCA_015259045.1 Atopobium sp.
TCATAGCACACAGGCTTGCGACTATCGAACATGCCGACCAGATCCTTGTGGTAGAGGATGGTACCGTCGTCCAGAGAGGGACCCATGAAGAGCTTCTCGCGCAAGAAGGTGTGTACCGTCGCTTCGTTGAGGCACGTGCCGAGGCGGAAGGATGGAAGATAGGATAGTCGCAGGCCGTCAGGGAAGTTCAGGCATTGCAACACGTCCGTTTGATGATTTGTATCAAATGGGTTCATTTTTTGTTGTTATCAGCATGAAATCAGTGCGTATGTGGGACACTAAATAGCAGCACATACTGACCGGTCAAGAAAGGAAGGCTCATGGCATACGAGTCTCGTGAAGAAATTGACAGCAAATATAAGTGGGACCTGTCCTCAATGTTCCCTGGTGATGAGGCATTTGAGGCTGGACTTGAGGAGCTCAAGGCTTATTGCCCAAAGCTGCTTGCGTTCAAGGGCAAGATTTCTACCTCTGCTCAGGCTCTTCTGGAGTTTCTGCAGCTTGAGGACAAGATGAACCTTCTGCTCTACAAGATTATCAACTACGCTGAGCGCAAGAGCGACGAGGATACCCGCGTTGCCAAGTACCAGGCCTACGTTGCAAACGCTACCAGCGCATATACCCAGGTTGGCGAGGCAACTTCTTGGTTTGCTGCGGAGCTTCTTGCTATTCCAGCAGAATCTGTCGAGAAGTTCTATGCAGAGGTTCCAGCTCTTGAGTTCTATCGTCGTAAGCTCAACAAGATCTTGAACCAGCGCGAGCACACCCTCTCTGCTGAGGAAGAGGCTCTTCTGGCACGCGCTGAAGAGCTTGCTGTTCAGCCAACCAACATCTTCTCCATGTTTGATGACGCGGACCTTACCTTCGACGACGCAGTTGATTCTGAGGGCAAGACTCATAAGCTGACCAGCGGTTCATTTGTTCCTCTGCTGATGGATGCTGACCGTGTCCTGCGTGAGTCCGCATTCAAGCAGCTTTATAGCCGCTTTGGTGAGTTCCGTAACACCTCCGCTGCAATTCTGACCAGTCAGGTTAAGAACCTGCAGTTCTTCTCGTCATCTAGAAAGTATGCAAGCTCCCTTGAGGCTGCTCTTGCAGAGAACGAGATTCCTGTTGAGGTCTACAACAACTTGATTGACGCTGTTCACCAGAATTTCCCAGCGTTCTACAAGTACGTTGACTTGCGCAAGCGCGTCATGGGCTTGGATGAGCTGCACTTCTGGGACGTCTACACTCCTCTTGTTGACGACGTGGACATGAAGTTCACCTACGAGGAGGCTTGCGACCTTATTGTTAAGGCGCTGGCACCTATGGGTGAGGAGTACGTTGGCCTGGTCAAGAAGGGCCTTGAGAGCCGTTGGGTTGACGTGTACGAGACTCCGGGTAAGCGTTCCGGCGCTTATTCCGCAGGTGGCAAGGGTATGAACCCTGTCATGCTCCTCAACTTCCAGGGCGGTCTTGACGACGTCTACACCCTTATCCACGAGATGGGCCATTCTCTGCACACGTACTTCTCGTCCCACAACCAGGAGATTACCTACTCCGATTACTCCATCTTTGTTGCAGAGGTTGCGTCCACCTGCAACGAGGCGCTGCTCTCGCACTACCTGCTTGAGCACGAGACCGATCCTGCGCGCCATGCGTACATCCTCAACCACTTTCTTGAGGGCTTCCGTGGCACCATTTATCGCCAGTGCATGTTTGCCGAGTTTGAGCGCGACATCAGCCAGATGAACGCTGACGGTGTGGCTCTGAACGCCGAGGTGCTTTCTGAGCGCTACGGCAAGCTTTGTGCAGAGTATTTTGGACCTGGCATTGAGCTGGATGAAGAGATCAAGCTGGAGTGGTCGCGCATCCCTCACTTCTACTACAACTTCTACGTCTACCAGTACTGCATTGGTTTCTCGGCAGCTATTGCCCTGTCTCAGCGCATCCTTTCTGAGGGCGAGCCTGCGGTCAAGGACTACATTGGCTATCTGTCCGGCGGTTGCTCCAAGACTCCAATCGAGCTGCTCCGCGGCGCTGGCGTTGACATGGCCACTCCAGACCCCGTTAACGCTGCGCTCAAGTACTTTGGCGAGCTTGTCGATCAGCTTGAGCAGGAGCTCAACTAAGCGCGAGTTAGGCGCATAGTCGGACGCGATTTCCGCTGGCAGTTCGTCTACTAGCACGTAGTTCACATAGCGAGAAACCCCGTCTAGTAGCGGGGTTTCTCGATATCAAAGGAGGATTTATGCAGGCACGTTTTGTTCACCGCTGCACCCACGTTTTGGATAACGAGAAAACCGTCGAGTTCTACAAGAAGGCTCTGGGATTCCGTGTTGACCGCGTTAAGGGACCGGAGGACGGTTCTTGGACCAACACGTTTTTGGTAAACGACTGGTCTCCTTTTGAGCTGGAGCTCACGTGGAACCGCGGTTGGGTAGACCCCTACGACAACGGTGGAAAAGATACGCACATTGCGTTCCGCGTTGACGATTTTGATGCGTTCCACGCGCTTCACGAGGAGATGGGCTGTATCGTTAAAGAGAACCCAAAGATGGGCCTCTACTTTATCGCAGACCCTGATGGCTGCTGGATTGAGATTTTGCCAGAGAAGTAACCATGACAGACTACGGTTTACTTGCAAAACAGATTGTCTCGCTCGCTGAAGTTGACGCTTACTGGCTACCGGTGTTGTCCAACGCCGCAGCTCTTCTGTGGGACGCGCTCGACGACATCAATTGGGCGGGGTTCTACCTGGTAGATCCTGCCACGGTGTCGGGCGTGGAGCCGGATGCGGACTTGGAATCGGGTGCAGCCCCAAGCGCCCACGAGCTGCGTACTCCCGAGCTGCGCCTAGGACCGTTCCAGGGCAAAGTTGCCTGCGTGCGCATTCCGTTTGGACGGGGAGTGTGCGGTACCGCCGCGGCAACAAAGACAAGTCAGCTGGTAGAGGACGTGCACCAGTTTCCTGGGCACATAGCGTGCGACTCTGCATCCAACTCCGAGGTGGTCGTTCCTATTGTCAAGGATGGCCAGGTAGTTGGCGTGCTGGATATTGATAGTCCGAACGCGGCTCGATTCACCCAGGAAGACCTCGCAGGTCTTGAGCAGGTGGTAAAAGCGCTTGAGAGCTGTGCGAATTTCTCGGACTTCTGTTAAATACGACTACAGAGCTTACATTTGGGTACACAAATCATGTACGGGCAGGTTTGCTCGTGCATGATTTTTATTTACACAGCATTCACGGAGAGGTCTGCTTATGAAGAAAATTGTATTTATTATCGGTTCTGGCCGAAAAAACTCGTTTAACAAAACGCTGAGCCAGGTTGCGGCAAAGGCACTCGAGGGCAAGGCTGAGATTGAGGTTGTTGACGTTTTGAACGTCCCTCTGCTCAACCAGGACGAGGAATTCCCAGCTCCTGAAGGTGTCCAAAAAGTCAGGGACACGGTTATGGCCGCCGACGGCGTGTGGCTCTTTACTCCGGAGTACAACTACAGCATTCCCGGCACCGTTAAGAACATCTTGGACTGGCTGAGCCGTCCGCTCACTTCCGATTACGAGAAGAAGTCCGAGACCGCCATTGCTGGCAAGGTTGTCACTGCAAGTGGCGTTGGCGGCCGAAACAAGACTGCAGGATCGCTCGCCGTGGTTAAGCAGCAGTTCCTGGCCCTACGCACCAAGCCGGTTGAGCCGTTCAATGGTTTCTCGCTTCCTGTTACCGCTTGGACTGAGGGAACTTGGGAGCCAGAACCCGAGGTTCACGAGGCAATTGCTCAGCAAGCAGAGGATTTTCTCGCCGCACTGTAAGTTACGCGCCTAGCGAACGCGCCCGCAAGTTCGTGACCGCAATGCGCGCGATCGCAATGCGAGCGCAAGCTCGTGACCGCAAAGCGTGCCTGATTTCTTCAAAGAATCTGTAACTTTTGCCTAAATACATAAAAGAAACTGTGGATTTGCCTGATTTCATCAAAGAATCTGTGTCTCAAATACAGATTCTTTGCATTTTTCAGGCTCGCTTTAAACAAGCTTCAGTTGGGCCTTAAAACGCACAGGAGACTTCCTTTAGGGAGCCTGATTTTCTCGTCAAGTCTGAGTAATTTGCCGGAAAAACAAGTCATGTCTGAGTGGTTTTGCCGGTTTTTCTCGTTACGTCTGAGCAAATTTACTCAGACTTCATGCGCTTTTCAGGCTCGCGACGCGCCCACCTGCTGTGTACCTGCCGAGAAACCCTTGCAGCTCGTGGACCCAGCGCACTCACAAAAAGAGCCCGGATGCCGCGCAATAGCATCCGGGCTTTGGTGTGTCTAGACGGAGGAGAGGGCCGTTGCTAGACAAGATGTGTATCGTACCTTGTTCGTGTACTGCGTTTATTCCCGCTTCGCAGCTTGTTTACACGAGCTTTACTTACCAACAAACTCCGAGATGGTTTTGTACAAGTCGCTTGCCTGGAAATCCTTGATAATCTTGGAGTCTTTCCTCTGGTCGCAGACCTCAAGCAATGCCTTCAGGGAAGCCTTATCGGGGTCAGTCTGATAATCTGCCTCGGCCTGAATGAGCTTGTACTTGGCAACGACCATGTCCATGAGCTTGGCGTTGTTGCCCTCAGCGTTTGCGTCGTCGAGGCCATCGAATGCCAGCGTAGAAACAACACCGTAGCCGCCGGTCAGGAAGTGGTTGCCCACAAAGTCGTTAGGGTTGACCTTGTTGTCGATGACAGGCGAGTTCTTGGTATTGGTGAGCAGCACCAAGCTGGTGTTGTTGTAGACGTCGATGACGGTAAGCGTGCCGGTCCATCCGGTGTGTCCAACGGTTTCAGCGTTTGCAATTGGCGAGAAGGCCCATTGGTAGCCAATGTGACCCTTACGTCTCCAGCCCAAACCGTAGGTAACATTGGTGTCCTTTGGCTTGATGAACTGGTCGTGAACGTCTTCGCTGAAGAGCATGGTGTTACCGTAGCCGCCACGGTTCATAACGGTCTGGACAAGAACAGCCAGGTCGGAAGCGTTGGCAAACAGACCAGCGTGACCAGAGATACCACCCATGGCGTAGTAGGCCTTCTCGTCATGGACGGTACCCTGAATGGTGTCGGTACGCATGTTGTCAAAGGTAATCAGGCCGTCGCGGGTGTTGCCGTTAAGCTCGGTAGCTGCGATTCCATCAGCCTTGAAGCCGTTGTCCAGTGGGTTGAACGTGACGTTCTTGAGTCCCAGTGGCTCGTAGAGAGCTTCCTTAACGTACTGGTCAAGGCGCTTATTGGTGATCTTCTCGATGATAAAACCAAGAAGCATGTAGTCTACGTCGGAATAGGCAGTCTTGGTGCCTGGGACGTACTGCAGAGGAGTCTCGATAATCTTCTGCAGAATCTCGTCGCGATTCTGAGAGTACAGCTTCTGGTTTGCGTTTGGCTGTGGATCGTCAGGCTTCTCTGGGTTGTAGTTGCGGTTGTGGTACTGAGGATCTGGTGGGAATCCAGCCTGGTGCTCAAGAATCTCACGAACGGTAAGGTCATTCTTGCCCAGGATCTTATCGCCCTCCTGGTCCTTGAAGTCTGGAATGTACTCCTGAACCTTCTTGGAAACGTCCAGCTGACCGTCGGTAACCAGCTTCTCAATTGCCAGGTTAGTGGCATACATTTTTGTGTTAGAGGCCAGGTCGTAGAGGGTGTTGTCGTCAACAGCCTTGCCATCTTTGATGCGAGAACCGTCCTTGTTGTAAGAATTGACGTTACCGTAGTTGGTCTTCTTGATAATCTTGCCGTACCTGGTAACAACCAGCTGAGCAGAGGTAAAGCCGTTAGCAATCTCTGCATTGATGATTTGGTCAATCAGCTTGAAGTTGTCGTTGTCGGCGTAGTCTTTGGTGCCGTCAATAAGGGTTGGGTAGCCAATCTTGACCTCAAAGGTTGCCTGGGTCTCTTTAACAGTGCTGACCTGCAGGCGGTTATCGCCGTTGACAGTTACGTCAGAGATGTCAATCTGGTTCCAGGAGGAGCCGTCAAGCTTGTCGGTTGGAACCTGATGACCGTTTACAAAGAGCGCAAAGCTCTGAGGCTCGGAGCTCTTTACATAGACGGTGCCCTGACCAGCAAAGCAAACAAAGCTGTTGAGCTGGTTGGTAACAAGGGAGTCGTCAAATGCCTCGTTGTCGTTGAGAACAGGGAAGACTTTCTCGTACTGGAAGGTTCCGTCTACAGAGTCAACCTTCTTTGCGGTTCCCTTAGCAGCAGTTGCGCCACCCTTTGTCTGGCAGGCGGTAAGGCCAAGACCTGCTAGAGCGGCTAGACCAAGAGCACTTCTGCTCAGAAATTGCCTTCTGGTCTGTCCAGCAGGGGAGCCTGCGTTAGATGAGTGCTCAGAGTGAGCGTTTTGATTCTGGTGCAAATCTTCGTTGGTGCGCATATCGTCTCCTTCGGTTTTGCCTTAGGTGAAACACCTGCTATCTCAATTGGCTGAGATAATTTGCGCTTATGATGACGTGCGTTTCATCAAAATTGCAGCTAGTTTGTCCAAGATGAAATAATGGGTACGTTAACGTACTGCGAGTGGTATCAAAAAAGCTGTCAATGGTATCTAAATTTGAATTTTTTAGGCAAAGATGAAATATTTTAATCAGGTTTTACGTGGTCAAATGTCTACTCGGTAGTAAAAGTTTTTATGAAGTGATAGTAACGTACCTAACATAAGACTTAGTTTTTGCGACAATTGTCACCGCATTATGCTGGGAAAACATGAGCAGTCGCGCATGCAACGCACATGGAGCGCGCTTACACTTGCGTATGCAATACTACCGTTTACGGCACTGCCTACTTTACAGATGAAATTTTCATGGCATCGTGAAACAATATAGTCAAACGTTTTAGTCAACTGGACGGCCGGAGGTGATTGCGTGAGAGGTGTTCGTCTACGTCTGGAAGAGTATCGCAAGAATGCTAGTTCAGCTGAACGCGATATTGTCGACTATATTCTGTCCGATCCAGAGGCGGCAGTTGGTCAATCAATCCATAAACTAGCAGCTCAAACGTATACATCTGCATCAACGGTTGTCAGGCTTTGCAAGAAACTTGGCTGCGGTGGCTATAAAGAGTTCCAGCAGGCGCTCATTTACGAGCTGGCAGTAAGCAACAAAAGCAACGATATTGCTGTCGGCGGTGTTATCGCTGGTGACACCACTGATGTGATCATCGAAAAAGTTACCGCAAAGAACATTTCTTCGCTGGAGCTTACCAGGCAATTGCTTGACGCTCAGGTTGTTGACTCAGTTGTTTCACTCATGATGCAAGCTCATTCCATCTGCCTCTTTGGCATGGGAGCTTCGCTGCTGGTTGCAAGAGATTTGCAGCTCAAGCTTATGCGTCTCAACATCAACTGCAACTTGAGCGACGATTACCACTCTCAGATGCTCTACGCCAAAAACATGGGGCGAGAAGATCTTGCTATTGTGGTCAGCTACTCAGGCCTTACGCGAGAAGCCATTGAGTGCGCTTGGATTGCAAAGGCAAACGGTGCCAAGGTGGTCTCCATCACTCGCGGCGGCATTGATTCAGAGCTCATTCACCGCTCCGACTACGTTTTGGGCGTTGCGGAAACAGAGCACATCATGAGAAGCGGCGCCATGTCTTCAAGAATTGCCCAGCTCAACGTTGTAGATGCGCTCTTTGCAGCCTATGTAAATAGAAATTACGAGAAGAGCGTTAAGCGTTTCTCGACAAACTATATTGGCAAGTTGGATTCAGCCGAGCATGTCAATACGCTTTCTTCTGACCAAGATTTGCCTGGTATAGCCAACGACGTTATTGCGTAATAGTGCGTAAAAATCACAACACAGAAGGTGGAAACGTGATTGATTTAACAAAGCTTGTCACCGAGACAAGAAACCCCAACACCATGGACCTGGATCAGATGACTCCGCTTGAGCTGGTCAGCGTTATGAACCAAGAAGACCTCAACGTGGTAGCTGGCGTCAAAGAGGTTCTTCCCCAGGTAGCACAGGCAATCGAGTGGGCAGTTTCCTCGCTAGAAGCTGGCGGCAGAATCGTCTACTTTGGCGCTGGAACCTCAGGCCGTCTGGGTGTTTTAGACGCGGTTGAGTGTCCACCTACTTTTGGCGTTTCTCCTGACGTGGTTGTTGGCCTTATCGCCGGTGGCGAGAAGGCCTTTGTACGTGCAGTTGAAGGTGCAGAAGACTCCCTTGAGCTTTGCGAAGAAGAGTTCAAGAAGATTGGCCTGAACAAGAACGACATTGCTATTGGAATTGCAGCTAGTGGTCGCACACCTTACGTTATTGGTGGCCTGCGCTATGCTCGTTCTTTGGGCTGCAAGACCGTTGCTATTGCCTGCAATAAGGGTTCTGAAGTGGGCAAAGAGGCAGAGCTTGCTATTGAGCCTTCCTGCGGTCCTGAGGTTCTCACAGGTTCCACGCGCCTTAAGTCTGGTAC
>JABZHD010000038.1 GCA_015259045.1 Atopobium sp.
TCAGGCAGCTGCGTATACTTGCCGACAACATAAATTCTTGTTGTGTCTTCAAGCGCATTTGCCTTGTGCATAGCGGAAGTAAATGCTTCCCAGCCGCCAAGATCACTTGGACGGACTTCTAGACCAAGACGCTCAAGTACCTTTTTGTCAAATCCCTGTGCTGCCAGGTGTGCTGGAACGTCGTAAATTGAAGGCAGATCATTGTTCTCAAAAACGCAATCTGCGTCAACATCGCAGAAATTAGCGATTTTCTCGCGAATAGATTCATCCACAGAATGGCTAGAACGGCAGACGATAAAGTCTGGCTGAATACCAAGGGAACGAAGCTCTTTTACGGAGTGCTGCGTAGGCTTAGTCTTGACCTCATGAGCAGCAGCAATATAAGGAACAAGACTTACGTGAATAATAGCAACGTTGCTTGCGCCACGCTCTTTTCTAAACTGGCGAATTGCCTCAACAAAAGGCTGAGACTCAATATCGCCAATGGTGCCACCAAGCTCTGTGATGACTACATCAGCATTAGTAACCTCTTCAATGCGAGCAAAACGAGCCTTAATTGCATCGGTTACATGAGGAATTACCTGAACTGTACCGCCAAGGAAGTCTCCAGCGCGCTCACGCTGAATCAAAGACTGATAAATGAGGCCAGTGGTGAAGTTAGACTCCCTGGTAAGATTCTCGTCAATAAAGCGCTCATAATGACCAAGGTCAAGGTCAGTCTCTTTACCGTCTTCAGTGACAAAAACCTCACCATGCTGGAAAGGACTCATAGTGCCTGGGTCAACATTGAGATATGGGTCAGCTTTTTGCATCATGACCTTATAGCCACGAGCCTTAAGAAGTCGGCCGAGAGATGCAGCAGTGATTCCTTTTCCAAGAGAAGAAACAACGCCACCTGTTACAAATATGTGCTTGGTCATGGATTACTCCCGTAGGTAAGATTAGCCAATTACATTTCTACGGGTCTTTATATTATTCCGCTTTGAGACCCATAGAGTCGAGAAATTTAATCTCCAAACAAATACATTGTTATGTCCATGTAGTTCTGAAAAATCTAGCGGACTTCTGACAGCAGCTCATGCGCGTGAGCCAAAGAAGCCTCAGTTATAGAGCCTGAAAGCATGCGTGCAATCTCTTCTTCTCTTTGAGTACCAGAAACCTCTGTAAGAGAAGTTACAGGGAGCGCGTTATGTTCTTCTGTCTTTGAGACTACATACTGTTTAGAGGCCATAACAGCAACCTGTGGCAGGTGAGTTACCACAATCACCTGATGTGTTTTAGCAAGCTGCGCTAAAACCTCTGCAAGAGCAACGGCAGTAGCTCCACCAACGCCAGCGTCAACCTCATCAAATACAAGCGTATCGCAGACGTCAGACTCTCCTAGAACCACTTTGCATGCAAGCATAACGCGAGAAACCTCACCACCAGAGGCAATTTTTCTAAGCGGACGAGCAGTCATCTGAGCTGAAGGCTTATACATAAGCTCAATCTTTGTAGAGCCAACTTTATTCCACTGCTCAAAAGGAAGATCTTCAAAGTTCAATTCAATCTGAGCTGAACCCATCTGCAGATGACTCATTTGCTTAGTAACAGCATCACAAAGTTTTGGAGCTGCAGCAACACGAACCTTTTTAAGTGCCTGAGCCTTTACGGTAAGAGTTTCTTTTGCTTTATCTACTTCTGCCTGTGCCTCACGGACAAGCTTTTCTGTGTCTCTTGTAACCTCAAGAAGGTTTTGAGCTACCTGGTATTTCTTAAATACATCTTTCATACCAGGGCCATACGTTCTCATAAGACCCTGAAGACGAGCCATACGACTTTGCATCTCTTCAAGTGCTTCTTCATCAAAATCGAGAGATCCAACATAGCTTCTGAGCTCTGAAGAAACATCCTCAATCTCTATAAGTGCACTTGAAAGAGACTCTGCATAGTTACCTAGCGTAGCATCAAACGTTGAAGCATTTTGAAGCATCTGAACCGCATCAGAGAGTGAATCAATGACGCCCTCATCACTTGAGAGCATCTCATGTGTTCCCCCTGCAGCTTGAAGGAGAGCCTCTGCGTGTTCAATGCGAGGAAGTTGCTCCTCTAAGTCTTCTAGCTCTCCTTCTTTGGGAGAAACCTCATCAATTCTTTGGACAAGAAATGCTGCTTCATCAATTTTTGCATTGCTTGACTGGCTTACTTCGATTACCCGCTGAAGCTCGGTAACCGCAGCATGGTAAGCATGCAAGGCATCTACATACTCTGTCTGGTAAGACTGAATGTCTGAGCCAATCCATGCGTCCAGCATGCTGACATGATTCTTAACATCAAGCAATCTTTGGTGCTCATGCTGACCACACAGATCAATTGATGTTCCAATGCCTCCAGCCAGCTCTTTAACTGATGCCATGTGGCCATCAATCTCTACCCTGCCTCTACCATCAGCAGAGACTTTTCTAGAGACAACAATGCCCTCTTGATCTTCTGGCGAGGTAAAAAAGCGTGCCTCAACCCTAAGAGCGTCTGTTCCTTCTCTTACTGCAGAAGCATCAGCGCGCTCTCCTACTAAAAGCTTAATGGAAGATAAAAGAGCGGTTTTACCAGCACCTGTCTCTCCTGTTAAAACAGTTAAACCTGAGGCGGGTGCAAGGGAAGCATCTTCAATAAGTGCGACATTTTGCACACGAAGTTCATCAAGCATATGCGACCTGCTTACTGACCAGTTTTACCGTAAAATACACGAGAAACTGAACGATAGAAACTATCAGCGCTTCTATCAAGCAGAATAATGTCTCCTGGTCCACGGCTAATACGAGCTTTGGTAGCCATACCCTCCTCTGGATGCTTGATGTTTTGTCCATCAGAGAAGAAGTGACATGGTGCAGGTCTATCTTTTGACATGGTGATTTCAACCACATCAGAAGGTGAGGTAAGGAATGCGCGAGCCAAAATAGTATGTGGTGCAATTGGCACACAAACCATTCCTGAGAACTCTGGCGTAACAATAGGACCACCAGCAGCAAGAGCATAACCAGTGGATCCAGTTGCTGTACTAACGACAAAGCCATCTCCGCGAAGCTTATCGATATGGTTGCCCGATACAGAAACCGTAAACTCAACCATATCGCCTGCTCCACCTCTGGAAACAGCAAAATCATTAAGCGAGAAGGTCTTCTCGACGTGTGTTTCTCCGGAAGGAAGCTCATATTCTGTTTCTATTGCAAGCGTTGCTCTTCTAGAAACGTGGAGCTCTCCTGAAAGGGCGTCAGCTACCATCTCAATCATTTTGTTAGGGGTTGCACTGGTCAAAAAGCCAAGGTGACCATACGAAATACCCAGGATTGGAATTTCTGAATACTCAACAATTTTGGCGGCTCTCAGAAGTGTTCCGTCTCCGCCAAGAGAAATAACAAGTTGGCAATCAGAGCAATCAATAACTTTATCTGGGAACAGCTTTTTATCGTGTGCCCACTGGACATCACATCCCTGCTCAAAAAGCCATTCTTCAAGTTCACGTGCACCAGAAACAGCAACTTCTCTTGAAAAATTTGGAACAAGAAGTACCTTCACGCAAACCACTCTCCCGATTTTGCTTGATTGCACAACTGAAACAGTTAACACGTCTGATTCGATGTACTTAGTATACCTAAAAAACTACGAACAATACTACAAAATAGAACATTCGTTCTATTTCACTATTTCTACAGAATGACTCGATACCACTGAAGCAAGATCTAAATCAATCGAACCTGCCTCAAGCTGACCAAACAGTAAATATTCCACGTTACCCTTAGCGCCGTGAATAGGACTTTCACACGCGCCCAAAGGACCCATATGAGCTTCCTTAAACGCATCGGAAACCTTTTGCAGCGTTTGCAGACGCACGGAAGTATCAGTCACAATACCGCCCTCGCCCACTTCTTCCCTCTTAGCTTCAAACTGCGGTTTGACCAGCGTAACAAAAACTCCTTCAGGAGCTAGAACGTCTAAAACAGAAGGAAGAATTGACAAGATTGATGTAAACGATACGTCACACACAGCAACATCAAAAACGTGCGAGTAACCCATTTCTGGCAGGGACGTAATATTTGTACGTTCGAGCAGTTCAACCCTGCTGTCTTTTCTGAGCGACCAATCAAACTGTGCATAGCCAACATCAACCGAGGTAACCGAAGCAGCCCCATTTTGAAGCAGGCAATCGGTAAAACCACCAGTTGAACAGCCAATATCTAAACATTTTTTATTTTGAACCGTAAAATCAAAAACTTCAAAGGCACGCTCGAGCTTAAGTCCGCCTCGGCTCACGTATGGAATAGCACCTTTTACGTGCAGAAATAATCCCTCGGAAACAAGCTCTCCCGCTGAAGTTAATCTTCTGTCGCGCGTTGAAACATCACCCGCAAGAATTGCGCGTAATGCAGCTTGAGTGTCCTTGAAAAATCCTTGCCTAACCAGCTCTTTATCGAGCCTTTGGCGAGAAATGCGTTGAGCCACTAGTGCTCATCGCTTTCTGAAACCGCGTCATCAGACGACGTTTCATCTGCAGCTGAAACCTCAACCTGATCAGAAGGAGCTTGTTCATCAGTGGCAGCCGCTGTGTCGCTTGCGTCAGCTGCATCCCCTGCTGCCTGAGCCTGAACCAGACGTTCTTCCTCTTCTGGCGTAAACTCTGTGGTGTCAACCATGTTGACAGCCTTGGAACCTAGAGCAATTGCCTCATCAAAGAGGTCAAGAGAATGCTCCAGCGAGACGTTCTTATCGCGAACTTGATCAACAATCGAATCAAGCCTTGCGGTTATCTGGTCAAAGCTCTGATATTCAGACGTATCGATTTTTGCCATAGCTACTCTGCATCTTCCACAGAGCTTACTGGCTCTTCTTCAGAATTGTCCTGCTCAGCAGGCTGCTTATGACACAGAGAATAAATGTCTTCTCCAGCCTCAATATCGTCAACAATACGGCCGAGAACACCGTTAATAAAACGAGGAGAATCGTCACCACAGTAGGCGCGAGCAAGGTCAACTACCTCGTTAATAGCAACAGCAACGTCAACCTCTGGAACCTCCAGAATCTCGTAGAGAGAAATTCTTAGAAGATTGCGGTCAACAGAAGGCATGCGATCTATTGCCCAGTCTTTTGAGTAAGCAGCAATAATGTCATCAAGATCATCTCTGATGCCGTCTGCTCCAACTGCCAGTGACTGCGCATACTCGTCAAGAGGTCCCTCGGAGAGCGTGTAGTCTCCGTCGAGGACCTCAAGAACGCTGCGATTAG
The DNA here is from genome assembly GCA_015259045.1 of Atopobium sp. Taxonomy (GTDB): domain Bacteria; phylum Actinomycetota; class Coriobacteriia; order Coriobacteriales; family Atopobiaceae; genus Lancefieldella. The sequence continues at coordinate 5,260 of JABZHD010000038.1, forward strand.
TGGCTTCAGCCTGGAACAAAAGCTGTAGTGCTTGGCTACGGGCGCGGGTACGTCCAAAAAACTTAACGCTCAAGCCTACTCCTTAGGAAAAACAAGGCTGTCAATGTAAACATCAACGGAAGCAATACTGACGCCAATCTGCTCATTTACGGCAGTTGCAACAGCAAGTCTTACCTCAGAAGCAAGCTTTGTGAAAGGATAGCCATAGAAAACGGTAAGGTGAACTCCAAGATGAAGCTGACCGTTCTCTACGCCTGCCTCAACAGCCTTCTCTGGTGCAAGGCTTCTGCTGGTAAAGACGTTAATAAGATTGGATGCCAGTGTATCGTTTCCGCCAACGGAGGCAACACCTTCAACACTTCCAGCTGCGCCGGAGACAACCGTTGAAATTACATCTTTTGAGATGCCGATGCCTGCTATACGAAGCTCTGTTTCAGCCATGTCTACCCCCTAAAAAAGACAAACTGTCTTTGAAATAATTACTCAATACCTGTTGGGCGTTTATGCGCCCAAAGCATATGCATTAAACGCGAGAAACAAACTTGCCGTCGCGGGTGTCAACCTTAATGCGCTCACCCTGGTTCAGATACATTGGAACCTGAAGCGTTGCACCAGTCTCAATAGTTGCTGGCTTGGTGCCGCCCTGAACAGTGTCTCCCTTGAAGCCTGGGTCAGTCTCAGTGATCTCTGCCTCAATGAACATTGGAGGCTCAACACCAAGAAGCTCAGTGTCTGCATAGAGAAGCTGTGCGTTATCGTTCTCCTTGAACCAGACGCTCTTCTCGCCAATGAAATCAGCAGGAACAGCTACCTGATCGTAAGTCTCATTGTCCATGAAGTAGAAGGACTCACCGTCGTTGTAGAGGTACTGCATCTCTTTGGTGAGCAGAAGAACGTTCTCAAACTTGGTGCCAGCGTTGCAGGTCTGATCAATAACGCGGCCAGAACGAAGGTCACGAATCTTATAGCGGACAAAAGCGCCGCCCTTACCTGGCTTTACATGCTGGAACTCAACGATGGTGTAGTACTTATCGTTAATCTTAAGGCCAAGGCCGTTCTTAAAATCTGCGGTGCTGATAGTTGCCACGTCTAACTCTTTTCACTCGATAAAGTCGCGAGAAGAACGTGAATTTTCAAACTACCCGCGACACGTATATGCATGTTGGATTTTATCAGTTTCACGCCTTCCGTGCTGGCGGCTCTTGTGAAAATGCAAAATTTGCTTACTTCTTTTTAATAAAACTCTCTTTAATAAGGCGAGGAAGCTGTGGAATTGCCATGAGTCCATGCTTAAAGACAAACCAGAAGTTTGGAGAACGTACGAGTTTCTCCTCCCCTATATAGGTGCGAATTGCCCTCAATGTTGCTTTATTGTCTCGCGTAGAAAACGAGTAGTTACCATTGCTTTTAGTAAAGATAGCAAAGCGAGAAATGCTTTTGGTGCGTCCCATAACCGAAGCTGCCACATGATCTATCTGGTCCCAGGGAATCTGAATGTAATCTTCAGGATTTTTTTGGTTGTAGAACTCAAAGGCCTTATTGCCAATAAGGATATCGCCATACGTAGCAAGCCCATGAAATGACGTTGCCTTTGCGGTGAAATCGACCGTGCTGTTTTGAGACTGAGCCATACAATCCTTTCAAAAATGGGTCGCACCCATTATAGAGCGCGACCCATATTCGTGCGGAGTTGAGTACTAGAGCGTACTCTTACTCATTACATAAAGCCAAGGAGTCGACCAATAATACCAACGGCAAAGAGAGCCAGGATGATAGCAATTGGAGAGACCTTCTTCTTAAGCAGTGAGCAGCAGAGCAGTGTCAGACCAACAGCTGCCAGTCCAGGAACAAGGGAATCAAGGTTGGACTGAAGTGTGGTTACCTTCACTGGATCAAGACCGTTTGGTCCAAGTGCAGCGTAAAGCTTTAATGCCTGGTGCATTCCCTCTACTCCTGAAGGAATACTTGTCCAATCAATGTAGGCCCCTGCCTGCTGAGGAATGGTAGAAACAACTGGGGTAAATGAAATTGAAACCCAGCGCTGTACCAGGGCGCCAATGATAAACATACCAAGAATAGAAGCACCCTCGGTAATCTTGCCCAGCATGCCGCCAGAAAGATCGGAAGAGATTGAGGCACCTGCCTTGTAGCCAAACTCCTGGGTGTACCACAGGAAGGAAAGGCGGATGACGTTCCACAGAACAAAGAAAAGAATAGGGCCAAGTGCAGAACCACCAGCGGCAATAGATGCGCCGAGTGCTCCAAGAATTGGACGGACAGTAAACCAGAAGACTGGATCGCCAACACCAGCCAGAGGACCCATCATACCTACCTTGACGCCCTGAATTGCAACGTCATCAATAGGCTCGCCATTAGCGCGTCCCTCCTCCAGTGCAAGGGTAACACCCATGACTGGCGCAGAAACATAAGGATGAGTATTGTAGAACTCAAGATGGCGCTTAAGAGCGGCTACCTGGTCTTCTTTGTTTGGATAGAGCTTTTTGATGGCAGGAATTATTGAGAATGCCCAACCACCATTCTGCATACGCTCGTAGTTCCAAGAACCCTGAAGGAACTGATGACGAAGAGCAACAGACATACGGTCTTTCTTAGAAAGCTGAATCTTATTCTCCATTAGTTTCACACTCCTTCAGAATTAGTAGTTGTCGATAATATCGCCGAGTGGATCGCCAGATCCGCCACCTGCGCCGCCACCCTGCTTAGCAAGGTCTTTAAGACCAATGTAGAGAATAGCAAGGCAAACGCCAATGACGCCAAGAGCAATAAGGGTAAGCTGGTTGATAGCTGCAAGAACAAAGCCCAGTGCAAAGAATGGCCAAACTTCGCGAGTAGCCATCATATTGATAACCATTGCATAACCGACAGCAGCAACCATACCGCCGCCAACTGCCATACCACCAGTAAGCCACTTAGGCATTGCGTTTAGGGCGTCAGTGACAATAGCTGGGTCAATAAAGCAAAGAGCAGCTGCAGGAACAGCAATACGTGCGCCCTGCATAAAAA
>JABZHD010000039.1 GCA_015259045.1 Atopobium sp.
TTGTTTCAGGTACAGCCATTACACATCCAACTTCAATTACTTCTTGGTTTGCTGCAGCACTTGAGGATTAACGCTTGGAGCGGTAAGGTTTTCTCGTCACGTATTTAAGGAGCGCCTGTGAAGAAAAACGATCCTACATCTTCAGTTATTCCCGACATTGTCATTATTACGGGTATGTCTGGATCGGGTCGTACGCAGGCGCTTCATGTGTTTGAGGACATGGGTTATTTCTGCATTGATAACCTGCCACCAGCTCTTATTTTGCAGCTTTCTAACCTTGTGGGCATTAATACGGGTGTTGGCCGCCACTTGGCCGTTACCTGCGATTTGCGCTCGCAAGGTCTTTTTGATGACATCTCTGAAGCTCTGAAGTCTCTTGCAGATCACGAGCTCACGTACAAGATTGTCTATTTGGACTCCTCAGACGAAGTACTTATGCGTCGCTATAGTGAGAATCGCCGTCGTCATCCTTTAGCGCAGGAGGGAGAAAATCTCTCATCTGCAATTTCTAAGGAGCGCGCACAGCTTCAAGACATAAAAGCCCTGGCAGATGTGGTCCTAGACACCTCATCTATGCGTACTAATACGCTCAAGAGCCGCCTTCGTCGCGCATTTTCAGAGCTTGCTGAACAGCAGCTTATGGATGTTAGCGTGTTTTCCTTTGGCTTCAAAAATGGTTTGCCCGTTGAGGCTGACCTTATGATTGACGTGCGCTTCCTGCCCAATCCTTACTATGATCCAGAGCTCAGACCACTTACCGGTCTTGATGAGCCAGTAGCTCAATTTGTCCTTGAGCACGGCACTACTAAGAAATTCCTTAAGTCTTGGTTTGAGCTGCTTGATGTAGTAATGCCTGGCTATGTGCAGGAAGGCAAGAGTTTGCTTTCTATTGCGGTAGGTTGTACAGGCGGCCAGCATAGAAGTGTTGCAATCGCTCGTGCTACCGCAGAGCACCTTACTAGCCAGGGCTACCGCGTAACGCTGTTCCATCGCGATCTTGACGCGGCTCAGAAGAAGTCTCAGCAGGCTGAGTAGAAGTTAGTCTGTCATGTCCTATACTGCCTTGGTAAAAAATGAGCTGGTCAGCGTACCAGAAATTCAGACGGACTGTGAATTAGCCCAGCTTTCTGCGCTTATTCGTGTTTCCGGAACGTTATCGATGCACGGTCCTGGTAAATTTGCCGTTCGCATTGTTACTGAGACTGGCACGGTTGCCCGTACCGTTATTAGTTCTTCTCGCCGTCTGTTTGATCTGGGTACTTCCGTTGAGTACCGTCGCTCTATCATGCATAAAAAACGCAACTATTTGCTTGAGATTTCTAACCAGGATTCGCTTGCAGAAGCACTTTCCGCTCTTGGCATTTATATACCGGGAGAAGGCCTGGTAAGTGGCATTCCTAAAAGCGTTATTCGCACCAAACAGGCGCAGCGAGCTTTTTTGCGCGGAGCGTTTATGGCGGGCGGATTTTTGGCCGATCCCTTAAAAGATTTTCACTTAGAGATTGCTGTCTCGGGAGAAAGATTTGCCACTGAGCTGGTAAAACTTATGGGATCCATTGGTGTAAAGGCACGTCTTAATCATCGTAACCGCCATACCAATGCACTCATGCGTACCAGAGAAATTTATGCTGTCTACCTTAAGAGCTCTGACGACATCATCAAGTTTTTGCGAGAGATTGGTGCGCCCACCATGGCGCGCGCTATCGCGTTTACCCGCGTGCAAAAGCATTATCGCAACAACGTCAATCGAGTTGTCAACGCAGAGATGGCAAATCAAACACGGTCTTCAAATGCAGCGGCAGACCAGTTAGCGCTCATAGAAAAGGCCGAGAAACTCGTTGGACTCAGAGCTCTGCCGCCAGCGGTCAGAGATTTTTGTCTTGCACGAAAAGATAATCCTGAGCTGTCATTATCAGCGCTGGGGGAGTCATTTGTACCACCCGTATCCAAGTCCGCCATGTATCACCGACTGCTTCGTTTGGAAAAAATCGTTCAGGATTTAGAAAAAGATGCATAAGTTATCGGCGAGTGCGGTAAAATACTCGGTGTACGGTTTAAATGTTAATGAATCCGGAGAATGGCTCTGGGTCACCGAAAGGAGCATTACGTATGGCAGTAAAGGTTGCTATTAACGGTTTTGGCCGCATTGGTCGCCTTGCATTTAGGCAGATGTTTGGTCACGAGGGTTCCGAGATTGTTGCAATCAACGACCTTACTTCTCCAGAGATGCTTGCATATCTTCTGAAGTATGACTCTACTCAGGGCAACTATTCCCGCGATCACAAGGTAGAGGCAACTGACCACTCCATCATCGTTGACGGTCACGAGATTGTTATTTACAAGGAGGCAGACGCTAACAACCTGCCTTGGGGCGATCTCAACGTTGACGTTGTTCTTGAGTGCACCGGTTTCTACACTTCTAAGGACAAGGCACAGGCTCACATCAACGCTGGTGCTAAGAAGGTTGTCATTTCTGCTCCTGCAGGCAATGACCTCCCAACCATCGTCTTCAACGTTAACCATGAGACCCTCACTGCAGATGACAACATCATCTCCGCAGCTTCCTGCACCACCAACTGCCTTGCTCCTATGGCAAAGGGTCTCAACGACTTCGCAACTATCAAGTCCGGTATCATGACCACCATTCACGCATACACTGGTGACCAGATGATCCTCGACGGCCCACAGCGCAAGGGTAACTTCCGTCGTTCCCGTGCTGGTGCAGAGAACATCGTTCCTAACTCCACCGGTGCTGCAAAGGCTATTGGCCTTGTTCTTCCTGAGCTCAACGGCAAGCTCATTGGTGCTGCTCAGCGCGTTCCTACGCCAACTGGCTCCCTCACCAACCTCTATGCTGTTGTTGACAAGAAGGTCACCGTTGACGAGGTCAACGCTGCAATGAAGGCATATGCAGAGACTATCCCAGAGACCTTTGGTTACAACGAGGATGACATCGTTTCCCGCGATATCGTCGGTGAGACTCACGGCTCCATCTTCGACGCAACTCAGACCATGTGCTCTGACCTTGGCGATGGCACCACTCTTGTTCAGGTCACCTCTTGGTACGACAACGAGAACTCCTACACTTCTCAGATGGTCCGCACCATCAAGTACTTCGAGAAGTTCGTTGCTTAAGTTCTAGTTACATAGACGCCTTAGGCGCGGTCGCAGCATCTGCCGCGATCGCGCCTTCTTTTGTTGGAAACGTATTTAAAGGAGTGACATGGCTTTTACAAAGAAGACTGTCCGCGATGCAGATGTTGATGGCAAGCGCGTTCTTATGCGCGTTGACTTCAACGTACCTCTGAAGGACGGCGTTGTTACTGACGACACCCGCGTTCGCGCTGCACTTCCAACCATCCAGTATCTTCTCGACCACAACGCAAAGGTCATCCTGATGAGCCACCTTGGTCGTCCAGATGGCACCGGCTTCCAGCCAGAGCTTTCCCTGCGCCCAGCTGCAGAGAAGCTTGCTGAGCTTCTTGGCCGCGAGGTTAAGTTTGTTGAGGACACGTATGGCGAGAAGGCCCGTGAGGCTGTAGACGCACTTAAGGACGGCGAGGTTCTTGTTCTTGAGAACGTCCGTTTTGACAAGCGTGAGAAGAAGAACGATCCAGAGATTGCAAAGACCCTTGCATCTTATGGTGACATCTTTGTTCTTGACGCCTTTGGTACCGCTCACCGTGCACAGGGTTCTGTTGTTGGACCAGCAGCTTACCTTCCTGCATATGCTGGCTTCCTGCTTGAGAAAGAGGTTGACACTCTTACCTCTATCTTCTCTAACCCAGAGCGCCCACTTGTAGCTATCGTTGGTGGCTCCAAGGTTTCTTCTAAGATTGGTGTTCTTGATCACCTTATCGACTCCGCTGATACCCTCATCATTGGTGGCGGTATGGCATACACCTTCTTCCTGGCTAAGGGTTATACCGTTGGTACTTCTCTTCAGGAGCCAGACTGGATTGAGCGCGCAGGCGAGATGCTCAAGAAGGCTGAGGAGAAGGGCGTTAAGATTCTGCTTCCTGTTGACAACGTTGTTACCGATCACTTTGGTGAGGACGCTGTTGGTGAGGTAGTTCCTTCCGATCAGATTCCTGCAGACCGCATGGGTATGGACATTGGTCCTAAGACTGTTGAGCTTTACTCTGAGGCTATCAAGGGTGCAAAGACCGTCTTCTGGAATGGTCCTATGGGCGTCTTTGAGTTTGACCAGTTTGCAAAGGGCACCGAGGCTGTTGCTCGTGCTGTTGCAGATGCTGATTGCACCTCCATCATTGGCGGCGGCGATTCCGTTGCAGCAGTTAACAAGTTCCACCTTGCTGATAAGATGAGCTGGATTTCCACTGGCGGCGGCGCTTCCATGGAGCTCGTTGAGGGTAAGGCACTTCCAGGAGTGGAGGCGCTTCTCGATGCGTAATCGTATGATCGCAGGTAACTGGAAGATGAATGAGACTTTCGCTGAGGGCGTTGAGCTTGCTCAGGGAATTGTCGATCAGCTTGCTTCCGGTACCGGAAACGTTGATGTTGTTATTGCTCCACCTCTTGTAGACCTTAAGGGCGTCTCTGAGGTTCTTACCCAGGCCAACTCTTCTGTTGCTCTCTCTGCACAGAATGTGTACTGGGAGGAGTCTGGTGCATTTACTGGTGAGACCTCTCCAGCAATGCTGACTTCTGTTGGTGCAACTTACTGCATCATTGGTCACTCCGAGCGCCGTGGCTACTTTGGAGAGACCGACGAGGACATTAACCGCAAGGCAAAGGCATTGATGGCTCATGACATCGTTCCTATTTCTTGCTGCGGTGAGTCACTTGAGGTCCGCAACGCTGGTACTCACGTTCAGTTTGTTGTTGACCAGATTAAGGAAGATACCAAGGGTCTTGAGATTACTGATCCTTCCAAGTACGTTATTGCTTACGAGCCAATCTGGGCAATTGGTACTGGTATGACTGCAACTGCTGATGACGCTCAGGAAGTTTGCGGTGCAATCCGTAAGACCCTGGTAGAGATCTTTGGTGCAGAAATTGCAGATGGCATTCGTATTCTCTACGGTGGCTCTGCTAAGCCAGAAAACGTTGGAGGCTTCCTCGAGAAAGAGGACGTCGACGGCGCACTTGTTGGCGGCGCGTCTCTCAAGGCTGATTCTTTCGTTGCAATGGTAAAGAGCGCAATGAACTAAACTCTGGCAAAGCTTCTTACCACCAGTGAGGTGCTTATCCCATCTGTTAAGTTCTTGTTTGTTTTGCAACTTGGCACACGTCATTCCCAAAGGGGAGTGGCGTGTGCTATTCTTTTCTGTCGTACGTAAAAATAACTAGGGCTGGATTTTCTCGCCAGCAAGAGGGGGAACCTCGTGGGCGTTCTGAATACAATTCTTTTAGTGCTGTTTGTACTTTCTGGCATTTTGACGGTGCTGCTTGTTTTAGCACACTCCGGAAAGGGCACCGGCGTTTCTGACATGATTGCTGCATCTATGTATAACGCAAGCGCTGGTTCAGGCATTATGGAGAAGAACCTTGATCGCCTTACCGTCATCACTACAACCATTTTCCTGGTTTGCGCTATTGTTATGGCTTTGACGTTCCCTGTTGGCGCTATTGGCTAAGCAGCTCCTTTTACTTTTGAATTACCTGCCGAGAAACCCGAGTTTCTCGGCATTTTTTATTCGTAGTCTGCGGAGTATGCGAAAATTTGCTATTGAGAATAACGGCAAAAAGGCCGGGCGCGACAGATAGTAGTTTTCTGTTACTTCTTAACAGAATTTTCAATAACGTTTCTCATATGTAAACAAATTTGATTGTGACCTGCACGCTGGACTTTAACAGTCATTATATGTGGATACGTTTTACTGGGATTGGTATGCATAATCTTGCTTATCTAAGAGATATTTTTTGGGTTAAGCAGCTTATCCATGGTAAAATTGCACTTTGCTGTGTATTCACGGCATGTTTGTTGTAGGAATGCTAGGTTGCCATACCGAGAAAACCTCGCTTATCGGGTGGATAAGCGCAAGGCGGTGAGGAGAGTCAATGGCACGGTTTGTTTGGTACGTTACAAAGAGGATTTTGAGCTACATTGTGATGATTTTTGTTGCAACTTCGCTCACATTCTTCCTCGCATCATCATTTATGAACCCACGCTCCAACTTTGAGCAGCGTACTCCACGTCCTCCACAGGAGTCTATTGAGGAAAACCTGTATAGGACTAATCTGAATGATAAGACTCCAGTTATTGAACGTTATCAGGTTTGGGTTACCAATCTATTTACCAAGTTTGATCTTGGTATGACTCCAACAGGCGACAACGTTAACCGTGAGATGAGCTCTAAGTTTATGGCTTCTATTGAGCTTATGACTCCAGCAACTATTTTGTCAGTTGTTATTGGTGTTAGCCTGGGCGTTTATACCGCCCAACGTCAGTATCAGTGGCAGGACCGCTTCTTAAGTGGTGTTGCTTCGGTTTTGCTGGTTATTCCAACCGTTGTTATGGCAATCTTGATTGTTTTTGCAGCAATCGAGATTAACGCACGTGCCGGTTCTCGTATTTTCTACGTTACCGACCTTTCTAGTGGAGATACCGGAAACTTTTTCACTTGGCTCATTGACTTCCTCCAGCACATTATTCTTCCAACCATTGTTCTTACTATCGTAAGCTCCGTTGGTTACCACCTCTCTCAGCGTACGTACCTGCTTGACGAGATGCACGCAGACTATGTCCGTACTGCTCGCGCAAAGGGACTTACTCGTAAGAAGGCAATTCGTAAGCACGCTCTTCGCGTTTCTTTGATTCCAACCGCTGTTTCAGTTGCTTTCTCTCTTGCAGGTATCTTCACAGGTGCTGTTATGACCGAGAAGGTCTTTGCAATTCACGGTCTTGGTGAATACTTCATTAACTGTATTAACAACAACAATATTCACGGTGCAGTTGCAGTTGCAGCATTCTCTGGCGCAATGACTCTTGTTGGCGCTCTTCTGGCTGACCTCTTTGCTGCTGCTCTTGATCCACGAATTAAGATGAGCTAAGGAGGCGGACATGTCTAAAGAAGAGCTTCAGAACAAAGACGAGAAAAACGTCTCCATTGATGCAGGTCTTACTAACGCTGAGCGTGAGCTTCAGGCAGATGCTAAGTCTGACAATAAAGAAGTTAAAAGAATTAGCTATGCTGGCCTGATTGCAAGGCGTTTCTTCCGCCAGCGTTCTGCAGTAATCGGTTTGATTATTCTTGGAATTATGGTTCTCATTGCAGTTTTTGGACCATATGCCACTCCGTTTAATTACACAGATGCTGACTTTACTGCAATTAACATGGCTCCTAATGCAAAGCATTGGTTTGGTACTGATGGTGCTGGCATTGACCTGTATGCCTGCGTTGTCCACGGCCTTGGTCGTTCGTTGACCATTGGTATTAGCTACGCAATCTTGACTACTATCATCTCTGCAATTATTGGTACTGCCATTGCCTATGTCCGTGGCATTCCAGAGAAGATTGGTATGTGGCTTCTTGATATGCTCATGGTCATCCCTAGCTTCTTGCTGGTTGCTATGATTGTTCGTGCAGCAGGTGGTGAGTCTGGTTGGCTCATGCTTATCTTTGGTCTGACTGCTTTTGGTTGGATTGGCCGCGCGCGTACTATCCGTACCATGGCTCTGTCTTTGCGTGAGAGAGATTACGTCAAGGCTGCTAAGTACATGGGTGTTCCACCATTTACCATCATTGTTCGTCACCTTATTCCAAACCTTGGTTCAATTCTTATTATTGACTTGGTCTTGGCTGTTATTGGCGGCGTTAACTCTGAGACTGCATTCAGCTTCTTGGGTCTTGGTATCAAAGCACCAGATACTTCTCTTGGTTACCTTCTGAGTGCTGGTTCTTCTGCAATGCTTACTACTCCATGGATGATTCTGATTCCATCGGCATTTCTGATTGTTGTTTGTGTTGGCCTGCAGCTCATCGGCGATGGCCTTCGCGATGCCTTTGACCCTTATTCACGCGCTGCTGGTAGCGTCAAAGATCAGGAAGAGGATTCTTCCAAGGATGACGCTCAGCTTGGCGATCTTGAGGGTAGCATCGTTTCTGAAGAAACTACGGAGCGTGCATAATGTCTGACACTACTACTACTTCAACAAAGCAGGGAAGTGTAGAGATGGACGATGTCCTTCGCTACGAGCTGCTTGAATCAAACGGTCCAAAGGGTGCTCCAACAGGAGATCCAGTTCTTT
>JABZHD010000003.1 GCA_015259045.1 Atopobium sp.
ATACAAGCATGCATGAGTTGGAGTATCGGAAGATGGGTTCATCTCACCCTCAACAACGTTGCCGTCAAGGTCGCAGACAACCAAGTTCTCTGGGCTCAGTTCCTCATATGAGACGCCCGATGGTTTGATAACAAACAGGCCGCGCTCACGGTCAAGTCCAGAAGCATTGCCCCAGGTAAAGACTACCAGGCCATGCTTTGGCAGGTCCATGTTTGCTTCATACACTTCATCACGAAGCTCTTTAAGCATCATAGAGACTGCTCCTTAGAGAACGCTACGGAATGGAACGTTTGGCTCGTGATCGAAGCAATCATGGAAGCCACGGTCGTGATGGTAAGCAAAGCGGTCCTTATCCTGTGGATAGGTGTAGTGGCCGCCGACCTCCCAGAAGAATGGGTGGAACTTGTAGTCAAGGCGGTCCTTACGCATCTCCCAAAGAACCTTGATCTCCTGAACGTCTGCCTGGAAGTTAGTCCAAACATCGTGGTGAATTGGGATAACAACCTTGGACTGAAGAGCCTCAGCCATGCGGAGCATATCGGTTGCTTCCATCTTGTCCTGGATACCAATTGGGTTGCAGCCAAAAGCGCCAAAGCAGACGTCTACGCCGCCAAACTCCTTAGCGATGTCTTTACCGTGCTTAGCAAAGTAAATGGAGTAATGAGAGTCGCCGGAGTGATAGATGTTTCCACCAGGGGTGACAAAGAGGTAGTTAACTGCCTTCTCGTCCATGTCCATTGGGCACTTGCCCCAGAGGTCTGGGCGGTTCTCAGATGTATCAGTAGTGGTAACGATGATGGTGCGGTCAAAGGAATCGTATGCAACGATCTCCATGTCCTTAACCTTGACACGGTCGCCAGGCTTGACAACAATACACTGCTCGCGTGGAACGCCCCAGCCAACCCAAATGTCAACTGCATCCTTAGGTCCAATAAATGGAACTGGGATCTCTTTGCCATTCTCGTCAGTAGTAGTCATGTTGTTGTTAACAACGTGAGCTGCAAGCTCCTTGGACATGTGGTCCTGGTGAATGTGAGTTACTACAACTGCGTCAAGGTTCTTGATAGCAAATGGATCAATAACAAAGGGAACGTTACGCAGGTTTGGCTGCATTTTACGAACACCAGCCATGTTTGCCATCTGGTGACCAGGCTTCATGAGGCCGTCACCGTGGGTGCGCTTACCATTGCCGGCCCAGAAGTCAACAGCAACGTTTGCTCCACCAGGAGTCTTAAACCAAATACCAACGCAGCCGAGCCACCACATCTCAACCTGGCCTGGCTCTACTACGGCATTGTCAATCTCTTCGTTGAGCCAAGTTCCCCACTCAGGGAAGGTGCTCATAATCCAACTGTCGCGTGTGACGTCTTTCAAATCTGCCATTACGCGCTCCTTTCTATAAAACAGAGGACTAGTACTTTGATGTATACGCAGGTTGTTGAGCGGCGCTCAGGACTTTGCTTGCATGCTCAGAAGCTCATCCTGAGCGCTCACTACAAAACGCAGCCCTACTCCACTACTTTGTAGAGAGCCAGCTGGTCTGTCTCACGATATGCAGCAACAATGTAATCGCTGCCGTCATGCCTATACACCATGCAGTTTGCTGGTCCGAGGTCGTGGTCGATAACGTCTACGGTGTACTCACCGTCAACGTATCTAACAAGCAACAAGTCGCGACCATCTTTACGATTGCCAATGACCGCGCACTTCTCGCCATTAAGGTCTGCTGCCCAAAGCGCGTGAAGGAAGCTGCGCTTCTGTGGGTCGCACCAAACCTGCTCGTAGCGATCGCGAGTCTGGCCTTCGTGCCAAATTGCCAGCGTGTCACCGTGGAACTTGGAGAAGGTAAGAATCTCCAGCTTTCCGTCGCCGTCAAAGTCTGTTGCAACAATATCGCTTGTTGGCTGAACCAGAAGGCAGGTGACATCCCAAGCACCCTCAGGAGTGGTTGGTGGCACATATCTAAACACGCCTGCGGCGGTTGAGATCAAAGCATACGATTTATCAGGTGCAGTCCAGAAACCGTGGTTCTGAACCTGATAGTTAGCAACACAAGTCAGCTTAAGCTGGTTGTCTGCCGTGTACTGCTCAAGGTTATCGCTCAAAGGAGCGGCCCAAACAGCACCTGGGGTGCGCCAATCATCCTTGACGCCGGTCTCAGCTCCACCCTTGATAGAGCAAGCAAGAACCCAAAGCTGATCGTCAGCAGCCTTCAAGATGCCAAAACGGTGAACATAAGGGAGGTCGCAGAGAATCTGCTCAGACCAAGAACCGTCTGCCTGCTTGGTATAGGATGCAATTGCCGCGTCGTCTCCACCAAAGTTTGGCGAGAAGAACTTGCGGGTTGCGAGGAACTGATCTTTCCTGCCAGGGACCTGTGTAATGGTCATGACGCCGCCAGGGCCTGGAGCAACAGTCTCCAGAGGCTCACCATCAAGCGTAAAGCGACGGATTGGACCGTCCTTCTCGACAGCAGCTAAAAAGCTTGGTGCGTCTTCTCCCTCAAACATGCCAAGCGCATAGCACTTAGGCATCTCGGCAAGATTTTTCTTTTCAAAAGTCATTAAAGTGCTCGATTCTTTAGAAACCTAAACTATGCGGAATACTTCTCTGCAGCGCCGGTTTCCTTGAGCTTCTCTTCCATCTCTGCGTCAGAAAGAACGTTACGCAAACCAATGACGGTAACGCCAGCCTTAGCAGCATCCTCGTACATATTCAGGAAGTTAAGTGGTGCAAAAACAATGTCATACTGACGAGCAGAGCTTACGCCCTCGGAAAGTGCACAGTGGTGAATCTTATCGACGCCCATGTTGAGCTTCTGAGTGACGCGCTCAGCGGTCATCTTCATCATCAGAGAGGTACCTGCACCGTTTGCACATGCGACCAAAATCTTTGCGTTCATGTTGACTCCTTCGATCAAACAAACTGATTACGGACACATTGTGTTTGTACCCATTTGGGCGCTATGATGCTCGCATTTAAAGCAAATACCGCATCAAACAATGTGCCGAGTATTACTAATAACCCTGAGCAGATGGGGGTCTGCTCAGGGTAGGAAGAAAGAGGGCTACTTGCTTTCCGCACTAGCTGCGGCGGCCTTCTGTGCACGGATTTCCTTGCACTTCTGGTAATCCTCAACCTCCATGAAGTACGTGTCTTTGTTTGCACGGTACTGGAGCTGTGGGATTGCGATAAGAGCAATAACAACAATTGCGAGACCTGCGTAGGACAGGAACTTCATGACGCCGGTCATGATTGGCCAGACAACTGCCCAGTCCCACATGCCAAGGTATCCACCGTATGCAGCCATGCCAACCCAGCCAGCGATAAGAGCTGAACCAAAGACCTGGAGAAGACCAGAGATGAAAGGCATGATAAGAACTGCGCGGAGGCCGCCCTTGTTGTTTGCGTAAACGCCGATGGTAGCGTTATCGAAGAACAGTGGAACAAAGCCTGCGATAACAATAACTGGGGACTTCAAAAGCAACAGAGTTGCGATTGCCAGGAACTGGCCAGCAGCACCCATGAGGAAGCCGAGGGTAACTGCGTTTGGAGAACCAAAGCCGTAGGTAACTGCACAGTCAACGCCTGGGACGGAACCCTTGAGGAGCTTGTTAGAAATACCCTGGAAGGAGTTGGTGAGCTCGGTAACGAAGGTACGAACACCAAGCTGCAGGATGGAGAGGTAAACAGCAAACTGGAAGGAAGTGGTCATGATGTAGAAGAAGAAATCCTGACCTGGCTTCATGAACTTGTTCTCAAGCAGGAAGTCCTGGCCAAGAACAGCAAGGATGACACCAAAGAATGCTGTCATGAGAATTGCAGTTGCAACGAGGTTCTCGTTGAAGATCTTAAGGAAGCCTGGCAGCTCGATGTCCTCAATGCGCTTAGACTCCTTCTTGGAGTGCTTGGAGAGCCACTCGGAAGCCTTGGATGCGCAATAGACACCAAACATCTGCTGGTGAGCAATGGTAAGGCCAGCGCCTTCAGTAAGGTCCTGGGTAGGTCCAATACAAAGGTTAGAGCCAACTGCCCAGTAAAGACCAAGGAGAACGGTCATAACTGCAAGGATGGTAACGTCGTTAAGCTGTGGGAAGCAGAAGAGGATAAGCCAAAATGCAGTTGCTGCCTGCTGAACCTGGACGTGACCAGTAGTAAAGATTGCGCGAAGCTTAGTCTGCTTCTTAAAAGCAACCAGAACAATGTTCAGAATGAAAGCGAAGAGCAGAAGAAGCATAACGGAGGAGAAGGAACGACCTGCGATAAATGCAGGAGCGTCAGCTGCCTCCATGCCTGCCTGTACTGCGTTCTGGCCAAAGTATGGGTCAATGACCATTGCAGAAAGGTTGAAGCGAGCCTGAAGTCCAACAAGAACTGGACGGAATGCAGTTACCAGGCCGCCGGAACCAACCAGGAGGATCTGATAACCAATGACTGCCTTAAGGAAGCCAGCGAGTACGTCGTACCACTTCTTCTTAAGAAGAATGTAGCCGATAGCAACAATCAAACCGATGAAATAGGCTGGCTGAGTCAAGAAGTTGCTCGCAAACCATTTCCAAATACCAAGAACAATATCCATTGATACCCCTTTCAAAGGGTCCTACATACGTACCTTCTGCAGCCCACACTACAAAAGGAAATCCTCAATAACCTGCCCAAACGGGCACAAAAGCGCGGACAGACGGGCGCAAGAGCGCGAACGGACGCGCGGGCGGCGCAAACGCGAACAAGCGCAAGCGCGGACGGACGCGACCGACGCTCAAAAAACGAGCCTACTCGGAGATAAGCTCGTCGATCTCCAAGAGCTCTTCTGGAGACTGAATATTCTTCAGGCGCTCAAGGACCTCTTCATTCATAAGGACCTGAACGAGCATCTGCATATTCTTAAGATGTGCTTCCTGATCGGTTGCGCTCAGAGTAAAGAAGGTCTTAACCTGCTTCTCATCGTCGCCATTCTCGAAGTTAACTGGAACATCGGAGTGCATAAATCCAATAGCAGTCTTGCCATTAGAGCCAATGCGAGCAGTGGAGTGTGGCATTGCAACGTTTGGAACGATAACAATGTAAGGGCCATATTTATTTACGCACTCGATAATGTCGTCTGCATACTCTGGATTGACTGTTCCGTCAGCCTCCAGTGGTTTGCAGCACTCTCTAATAGACTCTTCCCACGTCATAGGGGTCTTTACGAATGCATAATGCTTCTGCTCGTAAATATCGCGAAGTAACATGTGATTCACTCCTCTCCAGTAGCTACTGTGAATCTTTCCTTGTGTTGGACTATAGCAAGACCACACAAGAACACATCGCTTAATGACAAAAACTTGAATCTTCTGAACGCTTCAACAATTAGATAAATAATTTATATGACATTTGACTTGCCGTATAACAAATTTCCCTATTTGTTGAACGTTTAGAACGTTTTACCAATCGAATCGATAATGTTAGTATAGCTAATGTTGGGAGTTTAGCAATACTTATCTATGCTCACTTTAGAGATTTACGTCATAAAAACCGTTGACCGTTAAAAAATATCCGTTTAAGTATTCAAAACGTTCATAGGATAAGGTAAGATACACTGAGATTCGCTGAAATGCATCTACACAATTGTTCATGGACCGTTCAAAAGGTGCTATCAATTTGTACGATGTTTTTCACGGAATCGAGTTAGTTAAATGTCTTATATAGTGTTCAGAAATATAAGGCTTTTAACTGTGGAAATAGCGTCGTAACGTCACGGCAAACTGTTCTTTTGCACATACTTCTCGAGAGCTTTTTTCGATCTTCTCGCGAACTATTTGCAAGTAGTCGGGTTTCTCGCCTGGCGTGTTGTTTGAAAAGTTTGCAACTATTTTTGTAGGTTTATCAGTAGTTTGATTTCTATTGGGGGATTCATGGCCACAAGTCGTTCATTTGTAGCATCGCGTAGAAGCTCTATCATGAGTCTTCTTGAACAATACCGCCAAGTTTCCGTCAGCGATCTTGCCGATAGGTTTGAAGTTTCTTCGCTTACCATTCGCCGCGACCTCGATGAACTTGAAGCTCAGGGCCTCATTTCTCGAAGCTATGGCATGGCCACGCTGCTTGACCCACTCTCTACGGGACTCAGCTCTAACCAGGTCACCGCGAAGTTCAAGCTTGCCCAAGCCGCAGCTAAACTCATCAAAGATGGCGACACGGTCTTCATTAACACCAGCTCAACCGCTATTAAAGTCCTGGAATTCATCACTGCCGAGAACATCACCGTGGTTACCAATAACGGTAGCGTGCTGGCGGCTGACTATCCCCCATCAATGACCGTTTTGGTTACGGGCGGAGAAGTTCGCCCAGCTAAGAAGTCTATGACCGGCGATTTTGCGCTTGCTTCAATCAACCAGATTCGCGCCGCAAAGTGCATCCTGGGGTGCTCGGGAATTTCTGCTGAGCGCGGCCTCACCACGCTGGTTTCAAACGAGATGCGCGTGAACTCGCTGATGCTTAAGCACTCTGAGCAGCACATTGTCCTAGCCGACTCGAGCAAGCTGGGGGTTAATTCCAGCTTCCAATACGGATCCCCGTCCGATATCGACGTGCTTATGACGGACGAATCCGCATCGATTTCGCAGGTAGCTGCCCTTGAAGCCGCTGGTGTTCGCAAGGTTGTACGCGTAAGCTTGTAGGATTGCCGCGGTAGTTGGCTTTCAGCTGTTGGGGCTGTCGGAGCTGTCAGTTTTCTCGTTTCGCAAATCGCACATCAAAATTTTAACTATCATGATCCAAAAATATTCATCCTCATGGATATTCATGAGGATGAATTCATCTGTATGCATAAATTTTTTAGAAGCCTATTTTTGGCGTTTTGAAAACACAGCAAAGTCACTTAATCTGCAAAATCACCCCTCAAAAGTCTCATTTTGCGCAGATTATCATCATTTACTGTGTTTTTTAGGGCTGTAAGTTATGTTTTTGGCTCTGTATATACAGATTATCTTACTTTGCTGTGGTCGACCTTCTAAAAACGTGCAGATTATCCGACACAGATGTGTTCTGACAGCTTTATCGTCACCCAAACAAAAAAGCCCCGCTAGCAAGCGGGGCTTTGAAGTGCAGTTTTGTCGCGCACCGGGCGTCGCGCTCTTCGCGCTCGTGGCGCGCGCGGCGCGGACCAGAGAACTTACTCCTCCTCGAGAGCAGCAGCAATCTCGTCGGTGATGTTCATGGTGCTGTAGACGTTCTGAACGTCATCGAGCTCGTCGAGCTTATCGATAAGACGCTGAACCTTCTTTGCATCAGAAACAGAGACGTCAGTTGGGGTAGTTGGAACCATGGTGAGCTCGGAACCCTTGACCTCAATGCCCTGAGCCTCGAGGCCCTTCTGGACGTCCTGCATCTTGTCGTATGCAGTCCAAACGATCCACTGATCGCCAGCATCCTCGTAATCGTTTCCGCCAGCCTCAGCAACTGCCATCATGAACTCGTCCTCGTCGACAGCGTTCTCGCGGTCAGCAACCTTCTTCTCCTCGGAGACAATAACCTTGTCAACTGCGATGGAACCCTTGCGCTCAAACTGGAACGCAACGGAACCAGCGGTACCAAGGTTGCCGCCGGAGTGGGTAAATGCGGAACGAACATCTGCTGCGGTACGGTTCTTGTTATCGGTCAGGCAGTCAACGTAAACTGCGACACCTGCAGGACCGTATCCCTCGTAAACGATCTCCTCGTAAACGGCAGCATCAGCGCCAGCGCCAAATGCCTTATCGATAGCGGCCTGAATCTTTGCGTTAGGCATGGAAACCATGCGTGCACGGGCAACAGCGGCAGACAAGCTAGCGTTGTTGTCCGGATTTGGGTCGCCACCCATCTTTGCTGCAACAGTAATGTTGCGGGAAAGCTTAGAGAACAGCGAGGAACGCTTAGCGTCGATAGCTGCTTTCTTGTGCTTGGTTGTGGCCCACTTAGAGTGTCCGGACATTGCACTCTCCTTCTTTAGAGGTTTGAAAACCTAATTATCACATTAGCCCTTATACGTTACACGAAATCAAGAAGCGAGAAAAGACTTATTTTGCAGATATGGAGACTTCATACGCCGAGAAACCCGTGAGCTCGTAAGCCTGCGCACCTCCACGCAAGTCCGCGCACCATCGCGCACCTCCACGCAAGTCCGCGCACCATCGCACACCTCCACGCGCAACACGTCCGCTCCTACTCCACCAGCTCAACGTGGATGGACTCTGCGATCTTCTCGACCAGCGCAAAGTCGCCCAAGCCAGCACTCATCGCAACGTTTCCGCCGGTAGCCATCGCGCGCATCAGAGCCTTCTCAACAGCCGACGGGTCCTCAAGCCAAACCGACATGAAGCTTGCCAGCGTCGAATCGCCCGCGCATGCCGTCGAAAGCACCTCTACCTGCGCAGCATTTGCGTGCCAGACATGCTCGCCGTTGAAGAAGTACGCACCCTCGCCGCCAAGCGTGAGCAGGATGTTCTTTGCTCCGCGTTCGTGAATCTTGTGGAGGGCGAGAAGAACGTCGGCCTCGTTATGGACGTCGACACCAAAGATCTCTGCCACTTCTTCGTCGTTTGGCTTGATGAGCAGTGGTTTTTTCTCGACAAGTTCTGCAAGGTGTTTATGTGAGATGTCCAGGACCAGCTCAGCGCCACGCTCCTGGCAAAGGTCAAAGAGCTCGTCGTAGAAAGTTGAATCCATCTCAGGAGAAAGCGAACCAGAAACTACCAACACGTTCAGGTCGAGCGCATTGCGCAGCAGCTCAAGCATCTCGTCCTGCTTGGAGCGAACAACGGGAGCGCCCGCATTAGGGAACTTGAGCTCGCCCTCGGGCGTCGTAACAAAGATGTTTACGCGGGTGATACCGTCAATCCACACGGGATTGACCGGGCAAACCTTGGATGCCTCTTCAACAATGTAGTTGCCAGAGAAGCCACCAAAAAAACCCAGGATAGTGGACTCAACGCCGTAGTGAGCAAGCGTAAATGAAACGTTCAGACCCTTGCCGTTTGGTGTGTAAACGGCATCGGTTGTACGGTTGACATGCGTATAAGAAGGAACTCCCGAATTGACGTTCATGTCTATTGCAGGATTAGTGGTAAGTGTGTAAATCATCAAAGCTCCCTCTGAAACAAATATGGACCCGACGAAATCGCCGAGTCCATATTTTACTTCGATTATCTGAGTCTGCACCCAAACTGTACGTAAATTCTGGGCAAAACTCAAACGGTACCGAGTGTGTGTTAAGCGTAAAGCTTAGTCCTCGACCAGCTTGTTGCCGTTCTTGCGGTACTCGTATGCCTTGAAAGCAACAAAGAGAATGCCGCCAACAACAGCGCCAATGAGAATAGCGAGAACCCACTTGAGGCCGCCATCAACAACTGGAAGAACCAGGAAGCCGCCGTGAGGAGCTGGATCGTGAACACCAAAGAGCAGGGTCAGGATGGAGCCGATGGAAGAACCGATCATCATGATAGGCATGACAGGCCAAATGTTCTTGGTCATGAATGGAATAGCGCCCTCGGTAATGTGGGTGCAGCCAAGAACGAAGTTGACCAGACCAGCGTTGAAGTCGGACTTGGTGAAATATTTCTTACCAACGACAACAGCAAAGGTGGTGATCAGTGGAGGAACAATACAAGCAGCAGAAACTGCAGCCATGAAGTTAGTACCAAACTCATAGGTTGGGGTACCAACACCAGCAGCAAGAGCCTCGGTCAGAAGTGCAGTACCGGTAACGTAAGCTGCCTTGTTGACTGGGCCGCCCATGTCAAATGCGGCCATGCAACCAATTGCAAGACCAAGGACAATTGGACCAGAAGCAGACAGACCGCGCAGGAAGTTCATCATGCCGGTGTTGATTGCTGCCATTGGACCAGAAATACCCAGCATAACCAGGCCAACAATGGTGGTGGAAAGCAGTGGGTACAGGAAGATTGCCTTCAGGCCATCAAGGTTCTTTGGAAGACCTGCAAGGAGCTTCTCAAGACCAACGATGACATAACCGGCAAGGAAGCCGCCGACGATGCCGCCCAGGAAGCCAAAACCAACGCCAGCGCCACCAGCATCAATCATGCCAGTGGTAGGGTTGATTGGAAGACCCTGGATAGCAATCATACCTGCAACAAAACCAGGAACCAGAGCAGGACGCTTGCCGATAGACTCAGCAATGTAAGCAGAAAGCACTGGAACCATGAGGCCCATTGCAATGCCGCCGATGATCTTAAGCATTGCAGCAAAGCTGTTGTAGTCAGGTGCGGTAGAGCTGAAGGAAGTGATACCCCAGAGGAATGAAACTGCAGTAAGAACACCACCAGCAACAACAAAGACCAGCATGTGGCTAACGCCGTTCATGAGGTGCTTGTAGATGATGTGGCCTACAGACTCTTTCTCAATGGTGCTTGAGACTGGAGCGTCATCTGCCTCTGCAAGCTCGCCCTCAGGCTGAGCAACAAGAGCGCGGTCGATAAGACCCTCAGCGTCCTTAATAGCAGCAGTAACACCAACATTTACCATTGGTTTTCCGGCAAAACGCTCGGCCTGAACGTCCTTATCGGCAGCAACAACTACTGCCTTGGCATTCCTAATCTCAGCTGCGGTGAGCTCGTTCTCTACACCGACCTGGCCGTGCGTCTCAACCTTAATGGTAAGACCTTTAGCTGCGGCGGCCTTCTCCAAGGCCTCCTTAGCCATAAAGGTGTGCGCAATACCGGTTGGGCAACCAGTAGCAGCAACGATGTCATACTTTGACTCGTCAGCCACAGCACTCCCCTTTCATCCTAGTGTTCGGAATTGTTCCAAACACAACCAAAAAAGCTGCTCAATGTTAGCACTGAGCAGCTTCGATAACTACGTTTTTACATAAATTGTAACCGGAAAAATATGTTATTGAACGCACTTTCATTTAGCGCGGCGTATGTGTCAAAAACACTGATGTTTTTCTCGCCAGGTACTCAAACGTACCTACACTTTTCTGGGCGAGAAGAACGTGCACCAGAAACCTACTTCTACTCAGCGCTTTCCTGGCCAAAACGCTCTTGCCTCAGGCGCAGCGCCTCGTATGCGCAACCATACATTGCAGCCTGATTGCCCAAGCTCGCAGCCTCAATACGAGCGCCCTTGCTTACCGGTAGAGCGTACTGCTCAAAACACTCACGAAGCTCGGTAGCAAACGTTGCAAACGAGCCCGCAACACCGCCGCCAATCAAGAACATGGCAGGATCAACCACGCACGAAACCTGCGCCATAGCAAGACCCAGGTAGTGGCACATCTTATGGATAGCAAGGGTTGCGCATTCGTCGCCCTGAGCGTGAGCCCTAAACACGGACACCGTATCGGTCTCGTGCTCAATGTTCACAGGAACAACGCCTCGGGAAGCGCATTCCTCCAGGTACAGGCGGACAACACCCTTAGCAGAAGCATACTGCTCCAGGCAACCGTGGCGACCACAACCGCAGGTCAACGTCTCTTCTGGCTCAACAATGATGTGACCAATCTCACCGCCCGCGCCAAAAGCACCTGCAGCAAGCTTACCGTCTACGACAACACCTGCACCAACGCCGGTGCCCAGCGCAATCAGCACAAACGACGGCACACCCACGGCAACGCCAGCCCACGCTTCGCCCAGAGCAGCGGCGTTAGCGTCGTTGACAAACGCGATAGTTGCGTTTGGCAAGCACATATTAATTGCCTGCACCAATCCCTCAGGATCAATGTCTACATTGGCGAGAAGACCAACGGTTCCATCATCTGCAACAGGACCTGGAATATCCAAACCACACGCAACAACATCGTTACGGCTTGCTTTTTGGCCATGAACAATCAGCTTAATAGCATCGGTTACCGTCTGATAACCATCCTCGTTATCAAGTGCGGGCGTCTTGACCTTCTGCTCAGAAAGTAGCTCTCCCTCTGCAGAGAAGAGTCCCAGCTTGATGGTGGTGCCACCAACATCAATGCCCAATACGTATTCCATAAAACCCCCTAGTTGCCGCGCTTAAGCGCACCCTCAACAAGTTGCGCAAGAACGTCTTCAACAGCGTATCCTGCAGCCTCAATAGCCATTGGAACAAGGGAGGTCTCAGTGAGTCCTGGGAATGTCTTCAGACCCATGACCATAACGTGATGTCCATCCCAAATAAAATCAATACGAGCAAGATCTCTGCAGCCATAAGCGGTGTACACCTCAAGAGCTGCGCGCTCAAGAGCCTCACGAGCAGCAGCTGGATCTGCGCCAAGTGCTGCCAAAGACTCAGGACGAACGGGGCAGAAGTGCTGAATACGCTCTGGATCAAGACGAGCATCCGTGTCGTAAATACCCTTGGTCACTGAAATCTCTACTGGTGGCAGGGTTTTCTCGCCATCTGCGTCAGAGAGCACGGTAACGCTTACTTCAACACCATCAACCCACTGCTGGATAATGACGGAGTCGTCAAAACCAAGTGCGCCGAGAAGTGCTGGTCCAAGCTGGTCAGCGCTGTCAACCTTAGAAAGGCCCATAGCAGAGCCGCCATGAACAGGCTTGACTGCTAGAGGGAAGCCGACGCCGCCACCAAGGCGCTCGGGAACCAGATCTAGAGCAGCTGCGGCTCCAAGATCTTTAAACGCACTGGCAGTCAGCACAATCTGAGGAGGCCAGATGACCTCGGACTCCTCCTTTGACCAGGCCTGGCGCACAATAAACGGCATGTCAGCTTTGTTCCAGGCTGCCCTACAAGATGCAGGCCTTGAGCCCACATACGGAATTTTGAGGAACTCCAAAAGCGCAGGTACTGCACCATCTTCTCCGCCCGCGCCGTGAAGGCACACAAACGCAACATCGGGTTTCTCGGCACGAAGGGTGTCTACCAAGTGTGCGTCAGCATCAAGTGGTAACACCTCATACCCGTGCTTCTCTAAAGCCTCAGAGACAAGAGCTCCACTTTTGAGCGAGAAGTTCCTCTCAAATGAGGCTCCACCCATAATGACAGCAACTTTTGTAGCCATACTTAACACTCCCTTGCAGAGGATTGAGATTCAGAATGAGAAGACTCAGGTAGAGCGCCCGCCTCTAGGAATGCGCGATACAGCGCCATGCGATCTTGGACGCATAAAGACAGCCTGCGGATTGCCTCGTGGATGCGCTCTGGCGTCTCAAATGAGTAGCACAGACGCATACTTGAACTAATACGCTGGTCAGGATAGCAATAAACACCTGGTACAAAGGCAACTCCCTCTTCGATTGCGCGAGGAAGCAACTGTTCAGTATTAAGGTATGGCGGGAAGGTTACCCACAGGAACAAACCACCCTCTGGCTTAGTCCAGGTAACGTCTTTGGGGAAGAACTCTGCAAGCGCGGCCAGCATGGCATCTTTTCTCTCTTTGTAGCGAGACTTAGACACCTCAAGGGCCGCCTGCCAATCAACCTCATTGAAGTAGTGCTCGGCAAGGATCATGTTAAAGGGGCTGGTACACAGGTCAGAGCCAGACTTAGCAAGGTTGATGCGTTCAAGGAAATGACGAGGTGCAACCATCCATGCAAGACGCAGTCCTGGGGCAAAAATCTTTGACGTTGTTCCCAGATAAATGACGTTTGGATCAAGCGTCTTAAGGCGTGTTAGATCTTCTCCCTCAAAGCGGATTAGACCATACGGGTCATCCTCAACAACAGGGATGTTGTACTGGCGCGCCAGCTCAAGAAGACGCAGACGCCTTGGCATAGACATGGTGATGCCGGCAGGATTGTTAAAGTTAGGAATAACGTAGATGAACTTAGGCTTTCTACCTTGGATTGCAAGCTCTTTAAGCTTTGCCTCGAGAAGATCTGTCCTAATGCCTTCTTCATCCATATCAATGGTGTGAACAGTAGGCTCATACGCGGAAAATGCCTGGAACGCACCAAGATAGCTTGGACCCTCGCAGATAATATCGTCCCCTGGGTTAAGAAAGACACGGCCCAAGAAATCAAGCGCCTGCTGGGAACCAGAAGTCAAAATCATCTCGTCAGGATCAGCCTCGACGCCCTGAGCAGCTAAAATCTTGCAAATGGTCCTTCTGCACTCAATACGGCCATCAGAGTTGCCGTACTGAAGAGACCTGAGACCCTCAACAGCAACGCAGCGTCGAGCGCACTCTGCAACCTGATCAAGTGGCAGCGAAGAAATGTCTGGTAGGCCACCAGACAGCGCAATGACGCCTGGACGAGACAGGGCCGCAAACAAATCTCGTACTTCGCTCTTACGCATAGTTTGAACACGCTCTGCGTAAAGATCACTCCATACGTCAAACGAGATTCTGCTGTCATCCATAGAACTCTTACTCCTTACAGGCCATCTTTAGGCAAAAATTGTGCCGAAAAGATGTACTTATTGTTTTAGGACGTAGTCTTTTTAGTATCGCTCAAATATCAATAAATAACAGGGTAAAATATGACGCAATTGCTAAACGGTTACTTATAACCGGCAAACATACTGGTCGCTCCTAAATTTTGTAGAGAGGATTTTTATGGACAGCGCACATAACACTGTTGAATTGAACGCAGCGCTTTCAAATCCCCGCGATGATATCGCTAAACTTGATGAACTTGAGAAGAAGCTCTTTGCTCTCAACTATGCAGCTAATGAGATTGGCTCTTTTGGACCATGTATCGATCCAAAAAAGGCTGCTGAAGAGCGCGGAGAAGCCCTGGCAATCCTTGGCGAGCAGGTCCAGGAGACCCTCTGTGATCCTGCTGTTGGCGCACTGCTTGATAGACTTCACGAGAATCGCGCTCTACTTGATGAGACTCATCGCGCACAAGTTAAAATTCTTCGTCGCGATAGAAGCCAGCTGGTAGATGTACCTGTTGAGCTTCAGAGCAACTTTGTTCGTCTTACCACAGAGGCTAATGAGGTCTGGGAGCAGGCAAAGAACAGCGATGACTGGTCACTCTTTGCTCCAAAGCTGGATAGCTTAATTGAGCTTCGCAAAGAGATGTGCCAAGCACGCGATGCTTCCAAAGACCCATATGATCTCTTACTCAGCGATTTTGAGCACGGCACCAATAGAGAGTTCTATAACACTTTCTTCAATAACGTTAAAGAAGTGGTAGTTCCTCTTGTTGCTGATTGTATGGCTTCTAAGCGTCAGCCAAGCACTAAGCCTCTTGAGGGTAAGTTTGATGTCAACCGTCAGTGGGATCTTGCAAAAGACCTGGTAAAGCTCCAGGGTCTTGACGAGGACGCTTATTGGCTTGGCAAAACTGAGCACCCTTACACTGGTGGCCCTGGTATCGGCTTTGTCATGGTTGCTAGCCACGCTTACGAGAATAACGTGCTCTCCAATGTCTATTCCATGCTGCATGAGAACGGCCACGCACTCTACGAGCAGGGAATTAACTGGGAGTATCGTTTTACCTCTCTGAGCACTGGCACTTCTATGGGCATGCACGAGTCTCAGTCCAGATTCTTTGAGAACTACGTTGGCCTTTCTGAGGCATTTGCTGAACCTCTTATTCAGCTTATGCGCAAACACTTCCCTGGCCAGCTGAATCGCGTTACTGCCTTCCAGCTCTTCTCGGCAGCTAATAAAGTACAGCCAAGTCTCATCCGCACTGAGGCGGACGAGCTCACCTATCCTCTGCACATCCTCATCCGTTATGAAATGGAGCAGGCACTTTTGTCTGGCGAGATTACTGCAAAGGATGTCCCAGCTCTTTGGGCCGAGAAGTACAGGCAGTACCTGGGCGTTACGGTTCCCAACAACACCGAAGGTGCTCTTCAGGATGTTCACTGGTCATGGGGTGAGTTTGGCTACTTCCCAACTTATGCACTTGGTAGCGCTTATGGTGCACAGTACAAGCATGCCATGATTGCTGAGGGTATGGACTTTGACGCCGTCTGCGCATCTGGAGATCTTGCTCCTATTAGGGAGTGGCTGGGTAGCCGTATTTGGACCTGGGGCCGTGCAAAAGACTCCAAGGAGCTCATCATGGGTGCATGCGGCGAGCCTTTTGACGTCCACTACTACACCAAGTATCTAACTGATAAATACTCTCGCATCTATGGTCTGATCAGCGCATAAGCGCACACCGTAGACGCGAGTAGAAATATCTGTCTTCTACCAATTAAACGAAAGGGATGAAATGAAAAAGTTTGTCGAGGAGTTCAAAGAGTTTATCCAGCAGGGCAATGTTATGGACATGGCTATTGGTATCATCATTGGCGGCGCATTTACCGCTATTGTTACCTCCCTTGTCAATGACATCATTAACCCATTTATTAAGCTGATCTCTGGTGGTGGCACCGAGGTTTCTGGTCTTTCCATTCCAGTTCCTGGTACCCAGAACGGCATTGACTTTGGTGCATTCATCAGCGCAATCATCAACTTTCTGATCATTGCATTTATTGTCTTCTGCATGGTTAAGGCCCTCAACAAGTTCATGAAGGCTTCCAAGCTTAAGAAGGACGAGGAAGAGGCTGTTGAAGAGGTTGCAGCTCCACACTGCCCACACTGCCTTGAAGAGGTTAAGGAAGGTGCAACTCGCTGCCCACACTGCACTGGTGAGATTGAGGGAGGCGCACACGCTGCGTAAGCTTTACACCAAGCTTTACATCACCGTCCTTTTGCGCATGTGAAAGTTGGCAAGAAAAAAGCAGGCATATCATATGCCTGCTTTTTTAGTAAAAGAAACCAGAAAAGGTTGCGGTTATTTCTTACCAGTACCACCCTTGCCGCCGCCACCATTTCCAGATGAGCTGCCGCCATTTCCAGATGAGCTGCCGCCATTTCCAGAACCAGAAGAAGTAGGTGTTACCAGCGTATAGCCGCCCTTACCATCTGGCTGCCAAGGGAACTCAGCCTTTGGTGGATACTCATATTTAGCCCAATTATCCTCGCGGTGATTAATGAGGGCAAACTTGAGAGTATATCCAGGGGTATCAATGCTAAGGAGTTTCTTATCCTCCGCAGTAGTGTACAGAACAGACTTAGCTATCTGTCCGTCTTTTGAAAAGCCCTGAGCAAGAATAGGGAAAGAAAGACCATCTGCCGAAGGCTCCTCTGCAACAATCTGAATAGGGGCAACACTACCGTCTGGATAGAACAGTGCAGCATTTCCTTCCTTATGAGCAGAGAAGGTATACGCTGCACCCGAACCCTTATTCATAGACTCAATCTGTTCACTAGTTAAATCTTCTTTAGAGCCATCTGCATAGTGCAGACCGAAGAGATAGTACGTACCTGGAATGGTGGCAGCAAAATTGACTACCTGACCATCAATATAAGCAATCTGTGAAGTATCGTCAGGATTATCTGAAAGCTTTTTGAAATTAAACGTAATCTCACTTTTGGCATCACTGTACTTCAGATAGTTGTTATCGTCCTTATCAAAAAGCATTGGCACACTATCACCATCATCATACGTACACTGAATGGCAACAGTTCCTTTTGCTTCCCACTTACCGTCATTCTTCACGCCTTTAAAATTGTGCATGAAGAAAGTACCGTCTTCTTTGAAAGAATAGTAAAGAACGGTTCCATCGTTATAGCCCTGATTAAGCATGCCGCCATGGTCAAAGGTTTTGCCTTCCTTTGATCCACCCTTAGTTCCAACACCATTGTCAACACACCAAACACCAGTAACAATCTTGGAAAGATCTCCGGTTAGTGTTGGATTATCTGGAGTCTCCTCAAGCTTAACCAGATTTGACTGAGAAGTCGCATCGCCAGTACCGCCCTGATCGCCATTCTGAGGATCTTGACCAGCTCCACCAAGAACGGAATCAGGATTCAAAATTGCCTGAAGGGCATCACTATTACAAGCGGCAAGCGTGCTAGCAGCACCACCTGCAGCCAATCCCGCAAAAGCGCGACGAGTAATCATCTCTTTGTTCATACGTTCCTCCTATAAGCGTATGGGAGTCCCAACTTTTTATATTCTACTTGAAACGAGTCAAATGTTACAAATTAAGCTGCATTCGACTTATGTATCATCCTACTTTGTGTGAGGAAGATGAGAGGTAATCAATGTCATAGTGCCCGTAAAGCGCAGGCTACCAGAAGATGCGGGTGCAATAAAATGTGAGCCCTTGCAAATCCTATGCTCTACTCCGTTGCCGCCGTCAGCGCAAACCGTACCTTCTCCCTCAATGACACTTACGCACATAAACGGCCATGGCTGAGCAATAGTTTTTGACTCATGAATCTCATATTTTTCTACCGAGAAATACTTGCAACTCATAAGCTCAGTTTTGCCGTCAATTTCTGGAGCTGTGATTTCTCCAGATGTTGGAGCTTCCTGTGCATAATCGATGACTTCAAGACTCTGTGCTAGATGCAAGTCACGAGGTTTACCGTCATCACCTAAACGGTCATAGTCGTAGACGCGATACGTAACATCGGAGCTCTGCTGAGTTTCAAGAATAAGCGTGCCCGTTCTAATGGCGTGAACGGTTCCAGGATCAATCCTAAAGAAATCTCCAGCCTTGATAGGAACGTAATTGAGCAGTTCAGTCCACTTTCCCTGCTCAACCATGGCTGCAAACTCTTCTTTTGAGGAGGCATTTTGTCCTACAACAATATCGCCATTCTCTTTTGCATCAAGAATATACCAGCACTCAGACTTTCCCAGAGAACCATTCTCGTGTTCTGCTGCGTACATATCATCTGGATGAACCTGAACAGAGAGATCATCTTTTGCATCAAGAATTTTAATGAGAAGTGGGAAACGGTCTCCCTCTGCATTACCAAAAAGCTCTCGATGCGTTGACCAAAGCTCCGAAAGAGTTTTGCCAGCATATGCACCAGAGGCAACTTCACAGTCTCCGCTAGGATGTGCACTAATCGCCCAGCACTCTCCTACTGAGCCTTCGGGGATGTCGTAACCATACTCTTCAGCAAGTCTTCTTCCGCCCCAAATCTTATTGTGAAAAAGAGGTTTTAAAAAGATAAGTTCGTTGTATGACCTGTCTGTGTTTTTATCTAAATCTAGCATCGTAGCTCCTTATATGCAGTGCATACATACTTTTCTAATAGCTAACAACTCTATAGTCTAACGGATTCTAATAACCTCAACACTGACTCATTTAGCTGCTATTGACTGGGTTTCTCGCTAACAAAAAAGGCTCAGCTAAAAGCTGAGCCTTTGCAGTCAACGAACTAAGTGAAACTTAGAACATAACGTTGAAGGAATCCATGCTGTAGTCAGAACCATAAAGAGCAAGGATGGTACCACGAACAGTTGCGGATGGATCCATCTTTACACCTGGGTCAAAGAATGCAAAGCCCTTGGTAGTTGCGTTAGGAGCTGCGTTAACAAACAAGCTCAGCTCATCCTTGCCAACAGCGGTGTCAGTGGACTGAATGAAAATGTTGGTATCGGTCTTGTTGACAACCTCTACCAGATAGCCGTTAGAGTTCTCAAAGTCAACACCAATGCCGGTAACGGTAACGGTAATCTTATCGGTGTCGATAAGAACCTCAGTCTTATCGCCAGTCTTCTTAACATCATCAACGTACTTCTGAACGTTGGTAATCTGCTCGGAAGTGTTGTGCTTGTCCATCAGAGTTTGATAGAGCTGCTGAGAGTCAGAGTCACCAGCACGAGTATCTGAAGGCTTAGTTGCGGTATTTGCATCAGGTGCAGTCTGCTGCTGTTGCTGCTGCTGACCACCGCCAGTAGTGGTTCCTGGATCAGCAAGATTTGGAATAAGATTGCAGCCAGCAAGTGCAAGAACGGCAGAAGCGGATGCTGCTACGAGGCCGAGCTTATTAAACTTCATAAAGGTCTCCTTTGGGTTTTGTTTACCTTTATTGAGAATAGCCGAATTAAGTAGATTTTGTCAATTTTTATGCACAGATGAGCATCTAATGTTCCTCAACTAGGGCTTTAATGCCACCTTGCGTAAACATTACTGCTGAATTAATGTGGCCATCAGCCTCTTCACGAGTCTCATCGTTTTTAAGAATATTGACAATAGTGGTCATCTCAGTTTGTGCAAGCCACGTAATAATAAACTCATCATAGGGCTTAACCTGCGCAACGTTAGGATAAAGAATGGCTCTGATGGTTGCAGAAATAACCTCAGTCAATTCTTCAAAGAATCGAACAACGTGCGGATTTTCACGGTTATTTACAAGAATCTGCACCACATATCTATTGCCATACAGGAGGTCTAAGAATTTCTCGAGCGTTTCTTTATTACCCAAAGGAGTGTCTTCAAGATCTCTTTCCTCGGAGAGCAGTAGATAATCTTTGTAATCTTCAAGAATCTGAATTGCACCTTCAGTGACGGGAATCAAAACATTCTTAAAGAGGTCCTCTTTATTTTCAAAGAAGAAATAGAGAGCGCCTGTAGTAACACCTACGTGTGCACAAATCTGCCTGAGTGAAGCTTTATCGTATCCCTGTAAAGCAAACTCTTGCTCTGCGGATTTAAGAAGTCTGTGACGTGTGTCACAACTTTCTGTTTGTGGTCGCCTCGACATTGCTGTCGCTCCTTTATAAATGTTTTAAATCCCCTTGTAATAAGGAGATTCCCCCAAATCAATACTACCTTGTTTTAGGGGGAACATATAACAGAAAGTTAACTAATTATGCAGAAATCTATAAGCGTTACATAACAACTTTTGTGATATTTACTTAATTCTTTGATATTGATTAGACGAGAAACACGTCAGAAGCATAATAAAACCCTGCTATGTTACATAACAGGGTTTTAAGACATACCGTTAACCCAAATTGTCCTTGCGCTTAATAAATTCTCCGCAGATATATGACTTCCTCAGATACTCGCGATTGAACGGATCTTTGACGGGAACAAAATCCTCTGGAGACTTAGCAAAGTGCATGGCAAAAAGCTCATGGATATGTGGATCAGCCAGCAAATAGCCGCGCGAGCAGTACGCCTGATACATCTGGGCGTCCTCGTTAAATTTAAACGAGCTAAAAGCGCAGTCTGAACAGTGTAGTCCAGCCATCTTGCACATCTCCTACTCTTCAGATAGCCCCATGCAATCTGAACAACGCTGAATCATACGCGTATACAGCAAGTATGGCATTGTAAACAATAAAAATAGTCAAAAATACTTATTCGACGCCAAGAATTTCCGGGAGCGTGTAATCTGAGCCGTTCCCCGAGGAAGCAACAGGTTGGAGGTATTCTCTATTGTCATTTCCGTCATGCATAACAGTAGGATTTGGAAGATTAACACCCTCAGCTAAATTCTTCTTCTGCGTCTCTGTAAGCTCCACGCCAGCATCAACAAGATCTTTAAGATGCTCAACCCAAAGTTGATCAAGGCTTAAGGAGAAGAAGTCAGCGATAACCTTTGCTTTATCAAATGAAGGCCACTTACGGCGCTCGGTGCAAATATAAGAGACATACGCACGTGACCAATGTGAGAATTCGCACAGGTCTACCTGGCGCTTGCCACTTTCTTGTAACAACCTTGCTACTGTCCTACCCAAACCTGGGTCGGTCTTTTTGGTAACACCTGCCTTAGCCATCTCACAGCCCCATCTGCTCAAACGATGCCTTAAAAACATGCGTATGTTTTATGCATAGTCCCGTGTTGTTACCGTATCATACTACACTAAAATATCTTCAGATACAATTTGTTATGTTGTTTTACAAGCGGAAATTTGAAGAAAATTGCATACCTGTTACGTAAATAAATCATAAGTGGCCCTGCCGCTTGGAATTAATTGGCTATACAAAAGATATGCAAAAATCAATTGAACTATGCAAAATAATGTATCAGCGATTTTATGCAATAACAAAGAGCCTCTATGCCATCTGGCTTTTAAGATTTTGAATGATCCATGCAGCTGGTTTCTGACACGTATAAAACCGCAGGAAAATAGCTTAGTAGCTGTATTTTTACTTTTAAATACTTGAAATAATGGGTATATCAAAGATAGAGCAAATAGCTCTAAAGGGATTGCCATGAGGCAGGGCGACATGTGTGCGACCACGTTAATAGTCGTCCTGCCTCCATGGCATACGTTGCCTCGCAAATCGAGAAAACTAAATGGTCGGGGCCATTTAGCGATGAAATTGAGTGTTGGGGGAACTCAATCTCTCAACGCAACGTGTAAACTATTGATAGCAGAAAAAACTTTTTATATATTCGGGAATTAGAAGAATTTTTAAATTCATATAACACTTCCCGATTTTAGCGTAAAAATAGCGCAAGTGCCACACCAAATCCAAGAAATGGTGCAAAAGGAAATGTATACATAAATATACTATCTGAACTGGTAATTTCTTTTTTATTTTTGTCTTCTCTCTTTAAAAATTTACGCCAAATAAAGAACAGAAAAGAAAACATAACACCTAAAATATTTGCTAAAAATAAAAAGACAAATGTCTCTTTTATTTCAAGATAAAGGCATGTTGAGAGAATAAGTTTAATATCTCCCCCTCCCAGAGAAGACATATGACCTATAAATTTTGTAACTATACCTACTGTAATCAGTACACATATAACAAAGAGCTCACTCCATAATGCGTTCATCAGTAACTCAGTGCGCTTTTCATTTGCCACAAGCCAAATAGGCCATAAAAAAGCGAGCAAAATAGGGATTCTATTTGGAATAGTGCGATTTCGCATATCCGATATTGAAGCCCAGATATACATGACAAAAATAACTAACTCTCTCATAGACACCTCCTCAGTCAACCATAGCAACATAGACAAGAATCAACTTTCTACTCAGGTGCCGTTATTTAACTTATTGATGTAACAAGCTGAACATTCAACGTTCTTCTCGCCGCTCTTGATTTTAGAGAGCCTTTTTGATCCTTCGGGATTTTCTTGCGACAAAAATCGGAAAGCCGTGAATGGTACACTTAGCACTCAGTTTCTAGAAAGGTTTTTCATGCCAAGCTCTTCGTATAAATCAAAACAAATGATTGTTATTCGTCGCGATCTTAAGATGCGAAAAGGGAAAATTGCTGCTCAGGCAAGTCATGCGTGTGTTGAAGCCACGCTTATGGCACTTGCAAAAGAGCGTCGACTTGATCAGGTTCGTGTTACCGATGATCAGAATTGGGTCTATTTGGACCATGCTGACGAAGATACCTCTGCAATCACTAACTGGTTTGATGCTGGCGTTGCAAAGGTATGTGTCTACGTTGATTCTGAAGAAGCGTTGCTTGAACTTGCTGCTGAAGGAAAAGCTCGTGGCTTTGTTGTGGCCCTTATTAGGGACGCGGGCTTTACCGAGTTCCATGGAGAACCAACATTTACCTGTCTGGCATTTGAGCCACTTGCTGCAGAAGATATTGACCCGTTAACAGGCGAGTTGCCTTTGTACTAGGCAATCTGCCTCAGTACTAGCAAGCTGCCACTGTACTAGTAAGTTGTCTCTGTCCAGACGAGGATACCTACATCAAGAAGGTATGGCTCATAACCTCGTCAAAGATAGTGGTAACTACAAACATACCAATTGAGGCATAAAGGATTGTTGCCTGCCAAGAAAGGTGATTGGTCTCGATTTTTGAAATACGAGGATCAAGCTTTCCTTCTTTAAGGCTGATGGGGTCATCAATATCGCGCGTAAAGCCCATCTGACGGTCCTCGTACTCTTTTCCACTAAAGAGCAGACCAACGCCGCAAGCAATAATTCCCAAAGAAGAAATGACGTACATAACACGGCGCACCCAGTCGATGCCCATAAACATATCCATACCGCTGGTAAAGTACGCAAATGCGAAGATAACAGCACTCATTCCAGCTGCTGTAAGACAACCATAACCAAATGCACGCAAGGCACTCAGTGCCAGCTCTTTGAACTTCTCGCCACGAGAAGGTGTTTGTGAAAACTTGCTATCCATACACAACTCCTTGGTTGTTTATTTGTTTTCTGTATAGCTTATAGCGTATAGGAAGTCTGCGCTTGATGATACAATTTCTACAGTAAATCTTGGCAGGAGGACGCATGCGTATCGGCTTTGATAACGAGAAGTACATCACTATGCAGGCGGATCGAATCCACCAGCGTATCAGTGAATTTGGCGGCAAGCTCTACCTTGAGTTTGGCGGTAAACTGCTCGACGACAACCACGCTTCTCGCATCCTCCCTGGATTTGCTCCAGATGCAAAAGCTCAGATGCTTCAGCAGCTTGCTCACGAGGCAGAGGTTGTCTTTGCTATCAATGCAAACGACATTGAAAACGGCAAGCGCAGAAGCGATATTGGCGTTACCTATGCCGATGACGTGCTGAGGCTTATGGACATCTTCCGTGCTCGCGGCCTTGCCATTGGCGGCGTTGTCATTACGCAGTACTCTGGTCAGCCAAAGGCAAAGGCCTATCGTGCGCGCCTAGAAAACATGGGCATTGCCGTGTACCGCCATTACCCCATTGAGGGCTACCCCTCCAATATTGACCTTATTGTCTCGGCGGAGGGCTACGGTAAAAACGAGTACGTCAAGACTACGCATCCTCTGGTAGTTGTTACAGCACCTGGTCCTGGCTCAGGCAAGCTTGCTGTCTGCCTTTCGCAGCTCTACAACGAGAACGCCCGTGGAGTTCGCGCAGGTTATGCAAAGTTTGAGACATTCCCCGTTTGGAACCTTCCGCTCAAGCACCCCGTAAACGTTGCCTACGAGGCAGCTACGGCAGATTTGGGCGACAACAACATCATCGATCCATATCACCTTGAGGCTCACGGCAAAGTTACCGTTAACTACAATCGCGACGTTGAGGCTTTTCCTGTGCTTAAAGCCATGATGGAGAAAATCGCAGGTACCAGCCCGTATCAGTCTCCAACCGATATGGGTGTCAATATGGTTGGAAACTGCATTATTGATGATGAGGTTTGCCAGGAAGCTTCAAAGGCAGAGATTGTTCGCAGGTGGTTTAGGGCTGCCGAGAAACTCGAGCGCACGGGCATGGGTGAGCGTGAACTCACAAAGATTAATCTCTTGATGAAAGACGTTAACGTTGACCAGAACTTCTCGCCAGCTCATGCAGCTTGTTTGCATAAAGCAGAAGAGACAGGAAAGCTTGCGGGCGCTATGGTTATGCCTGACGGCACCATTATTACCGGCAAGACTTCGGAGCTTTTAGGTGCGCCAGCGTCGCTTTTGCTCAACGCCCTCAAATACGTAGTTGGCATTGAGAAGAAGACGTTTATTGTCTCGGATGAGGTTTTAAGGCCTATTTGCGCACTAAAAGAGAACAACTTTAAGCTGGCTCGCACCAGCCTCTGCGCTGATGAGATGCTCATTGCGCTCTCTATCAGCTCAATTACCAACCCATTGGCCGGAAAAGCCGTTGATGCCACGCAACTTCTCCGTGGATGCGACGCGTATTTCTCGTCAATTATTCCAAGCGATGACGAGTCCATCTATCACAAGCTGGGCATCAACGTATGCTGCGAGCCAATTTTTGAACAAGGACATTTCTTTCACCAGTGATTTTTAAGAGCTCACATAAAAGCAAGAAAACGAGAAACTCTACGACTCGTTCTAAAACTAAACACACACCTGCTTCTGCAAACGCTTCAAAACGTAAGCAGCGGGCGATGCATACACTTGAGCAAAATTCCCAAAACAATCCTGTTGTTACATGGGGACTCATTACACTGGCTATTGTATTTGTGCTGGCATTGTTGCAATCGTGCCAGGGACTTTTCTCCCTCTCTTTTGACAACAAATTGATTATCAAAAACGAGGTCCCCTATGAGTGGGAAAACCTTAACTACGACGCAACGGGACGTGCGCATTATGTGGTGGACGGAGAAGAGCTCACTCGCACGGGCGTTGATGTCTCTTCTCACCAGGGGCTTATTGACTGGGAAGCTGTTGCTGCCGATAACATTCAGTTTGCCATACTTCGCATTGGCTACCGCGGCTCCACCGAGGGTGGTATTCGCGCAGATGAACTGTTTGAGACCAACCTAAAGGGTGCGCAAAGCGCTGGTCTTGATGTAGGTGTGTACTTCTTCTCGCAGGCTATTAACGTGGAAGAAGCTCGCGAGGAGGCCGCTTTTGTTTTGCAGCAGCTACGGGAAGCAGGAGTTACGAAGCTTGCTCTTCCTGTTGCGTTTGACCTGGAGCCTTCTCCTGATTACAGCGGCCGCGCCGACAACCTTTCCCCTGCAGAAACTAACGCTATTGCGCGCGCGTTTTGCACCACCATTCAAGAAGCGGGATATCGCGTCATTGTGTATGGCAACAAAGTTGATCTAAATCGCTTTGACCTGGTCTCGCTTGACGAGCCCATTTGGCTGGCGCAATACGTTGATCAACCAGACGTAAACTTTAACTTTTTGATATGGCAATACACCTCAACAGGACAAGTTGACGGTATTACCGGTTCAGTTGATTTGAATTTGGACTTCTCACGCGTCTCTACAAGCAAGAGTCCAAAGTAGAGCTTCCACGCCCGCCACAAATGCTAAACGCGCCGCAGCCCGTAAGGCTATCCGACCTTCACGGAACCAGTCAGGGTAACGGTAGGATCAAGCGCCTGAGCATGCGCAAAAGCGCCTCCTAGGCTACATGAACTTACCAGCGTAAACACTACCCACAAGATGATGGCTGCAAGCAATACCGCCAGCGCCACACGACCCAGTCTCATGCGAGAAGAACGACGTCTTCTCGCCGCATATGCTGCCTGAGCTTCATCTCTGGGGTTGAGCGTTCCATAGTGATTGCCGTAAGCAGTTCTTGCTCGACCACGTGCACGGGCGGCATCTGCACGGGCATGGTTAACGGGATTTGTTGGGCGATCTTGCGTCATCCTACGCTGCGCCTGTGCACGGCTTCCAACAGCTGCGTGACGACCTCGTACCGCACGCGGAGAGGTAGAAGACTCCCCATTGCGAGAGACAGTAGGTGGAACCTGAGTTGGACGCTTTTTCTTACCAAAGCCAAAGAGGTTGTTCTCTGCCATCAACAATCCTTGCTAAAAGATTCGTTTACCGAAAAAAGAATACACCGACTTTGCTTTTCTCGCCTTGAAAAGCATCTATCCCGTTACAATAAAGCGCTATACAGACTGATTTTCTGTAAAGTCTGCACAATTGGAATTCATGGGGGACGTGTGAAGAAACTTTTACTGATGGCAACAGGAGGAACTATTGCTTCTGTTTCCACTGAATCGGGCTTGGCTCCCTCACTTTCAGGAGAAGAGCTTTTAGCCAACGTCCCTCTTGTTCATGACCTCTGCGAATTTGATTTCAAACAAGTCATGAATATCGACAGCACCAATATGCGTCCTCAAAACTGGCTCCAGATCAGAGACGCCATTATTGAGTCGTATGA
>JABZHD010000040.1 GCA_015259045.1 Atopobium sp.
TCAAACGACTGAGCAGTATCAAGAATTTGCTGGATATCGTCACGCGTCAGACTGTTTGTATCAATCAAATGTTTAACTGAAAGCATTAGTTTCCTCCCTCAATAAAGGGGTCAGAATAGTCAGCTTCGTACAGCAATACGCAGTCCTGACCATCAATTTCTTTAACATTTAAGCTGACTACCTGGCTCTTTGAAGAAGGTACGTTTTTTCCTACATAGTCAGGTCTAATAGGAAGCTCACGATGACCACGGTCAACTACTACGGCCAATTGAACGCGCTCAGGACGACCATAGTCAATGAGCGCATCAAGTGCTGCTCTGATAGTTCTTCCCGTCTGAAGAACATCGTCTACCAGCACAACACTTGTGCCCGTAATATCAAAATCGATATTAGTTGCATGAAGCACCGGCGCAGTATTTCTTCTAAAATCATCGCGGTAAAAACTGATATCAAGTGAGCCAACTTTTGGCTTAAATCCGGTAAAACTCAAAATTTTTTCCGCAAGACGAGAAGCCAAAACCTCTCCACGGCGAATAATGCCCACCAAAGCAACGTTTTCAATTGAATCGTTATTCTCGACAATTTCGTGAGCAATTCGTGTAAGCATGCGGTCAAGGGACTGCTCATCCACAATGAGAGAGTGCGAACCTTCTTGAGCCATAGCGCCTCCAATAAAAAAGATACCTCACCTGACCAGGCACAAGGTATCCAAAAGGCAAAACTATGACTATGAGCCTTACGGGTATCTCGTACCACATTTAAAGACACACATATTGTACTCGTACAGACCCTAACTTTTGGTTAGGAATTTTAATTATCTCTTGAGGTGCTCGTAAGCTTCACAAACTTCATCCACAGGGCCAAGCATGCGCTGCTTGCCCTTCTCAATCCAAATGGCACGGTCACAAATGCGCTGGACCAGGTCAATGGAGTGAGAAACCAGAAGAACCGTAACATTATTAGATGCAACCAGCTCTTTGATGCGGTTCTCGCACTTTTGCTGAAAAAGGAAGTCTCCTACCGAGAGTGTCTCATCAACAATGAGCAGGTCAGGCTCCGTAACGGTAGCAATTGCAAAGGCAATACGTGCCACCATACCAGAGGAGTAGTTCTTGAGTGGCATGTCCATAAAGCCCTCAAGCTCAGCAAACTCTACAATCTGGTCAAAGTGCGAGTCAATAAACTCTTTCTTGTAACCAAGAAGAGCGCCATTGAGGTAGATGTTCTCTTTAGCAGTCAGTTCCATGTCAAAGCCAGCACCAAGCTCAATAAGAGGCGCAATAGTACCCTTGACCTCACAAGTTCCCTTAGAAGGCTCAAGTACGCCCGCAATGATTTTGAGCATGGTAGACTTGCCGGAACCGTTGGTGCCAACCAGGCCAAAAGCCTCGCCACGCTTTACCTCAAACGAGATGTCATCAAGAGCCTTGAACTCCTTAAAAGCAACCTCGCCGCGTGCAAAGGCAATAAAATACTCTTTCAGCGAGTTGAACTGCTCAGAGGCAATGTTAAAGATCTCTGAAACGCCGTTTACCGCAACAACGGTCTCTGCATCCTCAGAAGGAAGTGGTGGACGCATAAAATCGTCATCACCAGCAACAACTACCCAAGCGGTAACTGTCTGAGGGTTGTTGTGTGTGTCAAATGCATCAATGTAGAGATGATAGCGACCAGGCTCTGGGAAGGTATATGTCCACGACGTATCAGGAATTGAATCACCAAATTGATGCTCTGTGGTATCCCAAAAACCCTCATCCCAACGGTCGTTCAAACTCCACACATAGTGGAATTTAAAGCCCTCAGGGTCTGCACCAATAATCTTAGGAGTAGCAGTTACAGTCTCTCCTGCACAAATCTCGTGCGTATCCAAGGAAACCTGAACTGACCAGCCTAACTCTTTATTTGGTGACTCAGACATACAACTCCTCTAATCAACTATTGCCTGAACAGTATAGCTGATTATGACGAGAAACCCGACTTTTTAAGAGACTTCTCTACTTCTGTGGTGCCGCTGTGGTGGTACGAACAATAAGCTTTGGAGCAATTCTAATTGCTTCAGGCTCATACCCCGCCTCAGATGCACGTATTGCATGCTCAAGTGCCACACGACCGCGCTCTAGGAGATTAAAGCGTACGGTGGTCAAAGAGAAGTTTGGCAGATAGTTTTCAAGAGAGTCGTCAACACCAACAATGCTGACATCATCTGGCACGCTCAGTCCTACCTCTTCAAATGCCGCTATGATGCCAAGTGCCATCTGGTCATTTGCCGCATAAACTGCAGTAAAATCACGAGTTTCTCGCAGTTTTTTACCAATTTCATAGCCACTATTGGCGGTCCAATCGCCAGCTAAAGGCTCAACAGTTTCTAGCCCATACTCAGACATGGCGTCTCGCCAGCCCTTCTCGCGAAATTGCGAGTCAATAGAGTACGAAGGGCCTGCTACAAAACGGATCTTGCGATGACCAAGCTCATAGAGGTGATCAATGACAAGCTTTGAGCAGCCGTACTGATCTGAGTCAACGGTTGTGCAGTAAGGGTGCTCGTGCATGGTAAGAAGCACTGTTCCAAGGCCTGGCTGCGGTACAAATGATTCAAAGTCTGATGCCATAAGGCTCATGCTAATAATCATGCCGTCAACGGGAAGATTTGACATACGATAAGAAATGTCCTGCAGGCAGAGGCCGTCGTCGGAGCCTTTCTCAATCATTGTAATTGCATATTCATGCTCACGAGCTGCAGAAACAATACCATCAAGCGTGGCTAAGTTACCAAACTCGCGAATGTCGTACAAGCAAAGTCCCACCGATTGATACGAGCCAGACCTCAACGATCTACCTGCAAAGCTTGGCCTAAAGCCCATAGACTCCATTGCAGCCTGGACTTTTTCTCGCGTGGCCTTACTGACGTTCTGGGCGCCATTAGCAACACGAGAAACGGTCTGCTGAGAAACACCAGCAACTTGCGCAACATCAGCCATTGAAACAGAGCGCTTATTTGAGCTAGAACTATGCGAGCGAGTCACGAATTCCTCCGATTATCTGCTTGTTTACGTACTCATACTAACAGGCAGATTGACGTAACGCGATAAAATTGCATATATAGCAGCAAATTAAACGTTCACGGTAAAAAAATAACCGTTCGGCGAGAAGGACTTTTGACCTGCGCTCTAACCGTTTGCCCCCGCAAAGATACCACTGACTGAAAACTTAATAATTTCCTGTTAATTCGTTATGAGTACGTTAACATAGTATATGTAATGCACTATGAGTAGTATCTCGGAGGTATCCGATGATTGATGTTCGACCCTTTGATAGTTTTGTTAACTCCCCTGCTGCGCTTACCTATACTATTCGCGGCGCTCATTCAGCAGTTAAATTGAGTAATTTTGGTGCAACCATTCTTGGCATTTCTGTACCAGATATCTATGGAACGCAAGCAGATGTCGTTCTTGGCTACGGCTTGTTTGACTTGTATTTAGATAACCCTGCCTGCTTTGGTGCTTCCATTGGACCTTCTGCTAATCGTGCAGATAAAGCAGAGATTCCACTTAATGGTGTTATCTATCATCTTCCTAAAAACAACGGTCCAGACAATCAAAATAACCTGCATACTGATTTGGTTGCTGGTATCCATAAGCGCATTTGGCAAGCAGAAATCGATGAAGCACATAATACGGTAGTCTTCAGCATTGACCTGGTAGATGGAGAATATGGAC
The DNA here is from genome assembly GCA_015259045.1 of Atopobium sp. Lineage (GTDB taxonomy): Bacteria > Actinomycetota > Coriobacteriia > Coriobacteriales > Atopobiaceae > Lancefieldella. Next base: position 3,717 of record JABZHD010000040.1, read on the forward strand.
TGCCAGGAAACCGTCATATTACCGCAACCTATCAGCTTGTTGAAGAAGCTGCAGAGTTAACGCTAAATCTTACGTATACCTGCACAACTGATGCTGCAACGTTTGTAAACATGACCAACCATGTCTACTTTAACCTCAACGGTCATGATTCTGGTGATGTTCTTGGTCACCAGCTTACAATCCAGGCAGATTCATATCTGCCTCTACGAGATGACTCAGTTTCTGCAGGAACCATAGATTCTGTCGCAGGAACTCCTTTTGATTTCCGCACCCCTAAGACCATTGGCAAAGATCTTGACGCAGATAATGAGCAGCTCAAAATTGCTCGCGGTTATGATCACTGCTTTGCCATTAATAACTATGAAAATGGCCAGCTACGCCCCGCTCTTCTCGCCACATCAGAAAGCGGACGCTCACTAGAAATTCAAATTACCGCTCCTGGCGCCCATCTGTATACCGGCAACTGGCTTGACGAGGCGCGCACAAAAGATGGCGCCATCTATAAGCCTCAGGCTGGTTTTGCATTTGAGAGCGAGTTTTATCCAGATTGTGCTCACCATGCAGAGTGGCCTCAGCCCACATGCACGCCTGAGCAGCCATACAGCTCACAGATTGTTTATCGATTCTTTTAAGATACCTGGCTTCACAGCACTAAAGGGAAAGGAACACCATGGCTCACACGTTTGACGAGAAAACCACAGCTCAGCTCAATCGCGCAAAAGAGCACTTTGAGCAAATGTTCGGAAAAGCTGACCGCTATCTTGCAGTACATGCGCCTGGTCGCTCCGAGATTGCTGGTAATCACACTGATCACGAGGGTGGTCATGTTATTGCCGGCGCCCTAGATGTTGCTATTGACGCTATTTGCGCGCCTAATAACCTGGGCGTTATTCGTGTTGCCAGCGTTGGATACGATCCTTTTGAGGTCAATTTCACAAATCTGGAACCCTCAGAGGATGAGTTCCTTACCACTAAGGCCATTATTCGCGGCATGGCTGCAAACCTGGTCAAACTTGGCTTTGAGCCAACTGGTTTTGACATGGCAGTAGTAAGCGACGTACCTGGTGGCGGTGGACTTTCTTCCTCTGCTGCTTTTGAGGCTGCAGCAGGTCGCGCAATGGAAGCACTCTGGGAAGGTGGCAGCGAAATTTCTGCGGTTAAGCTTGCTCAGATGAGCCAGAACACTGAAAACGTTTACTTTGGTAAGCCTTGCGGCCTTATGGATCAGCTTGCTGTTTGCCTTGGCGGCCTTGCCTTCATGAACTTTGAGGATTCTGCAGAGCCCAAGGCAGAAAAGCTGGATCTTAACTTTGAGGATTACGGCTACGCCCTCTGCCTTGTTGATGTTGGCTGCGACCATGTTGCCTTCACAGATGAATACGCAGCGGTCCCCGTAGAGATGCAAAAAGTTGCAGCAGCCTTTGGCAAGACTCGCCTCTCTGAGGTTCCGGTTGAAGACTTCCAGGCTCGCGTTAATGAGCTGCGAGAAGATCTTGGAGACCGCGCTCTTCTCCGCGCTATTCACTACTGGTACGAGAATGACCTGGTAGACAAACGCTGGGCAGATCTTCAGAACTCTGACATTGAGTCCTTTATTGCACTCACCAACGCTTCTGGCGCAAGTTCCGGTATGTACCTGCAGAACGTTTCCACTTCTGGCTCATATCAGCCGGCTATGCTTGCCCTTGGCTTGGCCGAGAGCATCTTAAAAGGTTCTGGCGCCGTTCGCATTCACGGCGGCGGTTTTGGCGGCTCTATCCAGTGCTTTGTCCCTCTCGCCCTTGTCGAGACCTTTATCGCACAAATGAACCAGTGGTTTGGCGAAGGCGCTTGCCGCCACTACGCTATCTCTGACCAGGGAGCTTGTGCACAATGGCTGTAGCAGATAACGAAAGCGCACTGTGCATTCAGCAGCTTGTTGCGTATGCATGCGAGCGCGGACTTATTCAAACTGAGGATTTGACCTGGTGTTATAACGCGCTGTTGGACATGCTTTCGTACGAGGGTCCCGCTCCCGTTAAGCCTTGGGAGAAGATTGACCTGGCTTCGTTTGATCTTGACCAGACACTTGCTGAGCTTGCTCGCTTAGCTGTTGCTCATGGTCTTGCCGAGAACACCCAAAGCGGCGAAGACTCTTTTGCCATGCGCGTCATGGGCCTTCTGTTGCCAAAGCCTTCCGAGGTGGCGCACCATTTCAATGAGCTGTACGTTGCCGAGGGTCCTCTCGCCGCAACTGACTGGTTCTACACGCTCTGCTGCGACGCAGGCTATGTTAGAAGAAGCGCCATTGCCAGGAATATCACCTGGACTGCTCCAACTACCTGGGGAGACTTAGAGATTACCATCAACCTCTCCAAGCCAGAAAAAGACCCTCGCGAGATTGCCGCAGCTAAAACGGCTCAAAACACTTCTGGCGAGAAGTACCCCGCATGCCAGCTCTGCCTTGATAATGAGGGCTATTCTGGACGCGGCGCTTCGTCTGGTGCAGGCGCTCATCCTGCCAGGCAGAACCTGCGCATCATCCCCATTGAGCTTAACCAGCATCGTTGGGGATTCCAGTACAGTCCGTATGCGTATTTCAACGAGCACTGCATTGCCATGAACTCGGATCACGTTCCTATGCACATCGATCACGAGGCGCTGGTCAACCTCTTTGACTTTGTGGACAGGTTCCCCCACTACTTCATTGGTTCAAACGCTGACCTGCCCATTGTGGGCGGATCAATCCTCTCGCACGATCACTACCAGGGCGGACGTTACGAGTTCCCTATGATGCGCGCAGAAGTTGCGGAAGAGTTTGAACTCAAGCAGTTCCCCGAGGTGGCGGGCGCAATTCTCAAGTGGCCACTCTCCGTTCTTCGCCTCTCCTCCACCAGTCGAGAAGAAGCACTCAAAGCTGCAGAGTTTATCATCACCGCATGGCGCAGCTATACCGACGAATCCGTCTCTGTTTATGCGGAAACTGACGGCGAGCCTCACAACACGGTTACTCCTGTTGTTCGCAAGCTGGAAGATGGCATCTACGAGGTCTTTCTTGCATTGCGCTGCAACATTACTAGCGAAAAGCATCCGCTTGGCATCTTCCATCCTCATGCCGAGTATCACCACATCAAGAAAGAGAATATCGGCCTCATCGAGGTCATGGGCCTTGCCGTGCTTCCGCCTCGTCTTGTACCAGAGCTCAATAAAGTTCAGTCTGTTATGGAGCAGTGCCTGGCAAATGGCAAGAAAGCTAATGCTGTCTATGGACAGCTGACTACGGACTCCACCACCATCTCTCACGCTGATTGGGCTCGCCAGATCTACGCCAAGCTGCTTGAGCAGGGCGACGGTTCTAGCAAGGATGCCGCTTCGAAGAAGGCCATCTCTTCTCTCTCGTCTGAGCAGCTCAAAAAGTACATCTATGACGAGGTTGGTATTGTCTTCTCGCACGTCCTTGAAGACGCTGGCGTATTCAAGTGGGACGAAGAAGGACGAGCTGCGCAGCATCGCTTCCTGGAGTCTCTGTAGTTGCTGTAGTCGCTGATGCCCGCTGGTTCGCGCGCAGCTCATGATGTTCCACGAGCAATAACGTATCTCACAATCGCATAAATCACCCAGCAAGAGGGCCGAGAAAATCGGCTCTCTTGTTTTTTACCGCCAAACCGTCAGCCCACGACAGTTAAACAACGCTCAAGCACAGCAAAGTCAGATATTCTGTTGGTAGCGAGCTTCGATTAACGCTTCGAACACACCTATGTCGGATATTCTGCAGGCTTTGAGAGGCCTGACCACACCTATGTCGGATATTCTGTTAATAGTTAACATATTTTCCGACATAGGGGTGTTATTTCGCTTTGAAATGGCAGATTATCTGCCACAGATGTGCTTTTCATGCTTGAATTCTCATTGCTAGTGCAACAACAAAAGACAAGGTAGTGACCCATGGGTCTACAATGGCGCTTACGACAACGTTCATTGAAAGGATTTCCATGGGTCACTATAGCCATCTTAGCATTGAAGAGCGCGAAGACATTATGGTCTGGTGGAAAAATCATGAAAGTATAAGCCAGATCGCTCGTAAGCTCGGACGAAACAAATCAAGTATTTCACGGGAGATTAAAAGAAACGGTTGGACAATCATTGGAGTGGCGCATCTGTGCTATAGAGCCTCGACTGCCCAGAGAAAAGCCGATGTGCGTCGCCAGGCTTGCAAGAAACGCACCCTACTAGATGATGATCCAAGCCTTCGTGCACGTATTGTCTTTCTTATCTGTAGTCGCCACTTCTCACC
>JABZHD010000041.1 GCA_015259045.1 Atopobium sp.
GTAAGAGGTACACCAATTGGAGCATCCTCGGGAAGAATCATAATACCGCTCTGATCATCGCCAAGACCCAGCTCGCGAGAAGAGCAGTTCATGCCGCAAGACTCAACGCCACGCAGCTTGGACTTTTTAATCTTGAAGTCTCCAGGAAGCACTGCGCCAATCATTGCCGTAACAATGTGGTCTCCCTGATTAAAGTTCTGAGCACCACAAACAATCTGTAGAGGAACAGGATTTCCGTCCTTATCCACATTGTTGTTGCCCACGTCAACTAGGGTGACGTACATGTGATCAGAATCAGGATGAGGCTCTTTGCTTACAACCTGAGCAGTAACAACATGGTCAAGATTTGCGCCGACACGCTCTACAGCCTCAACCTCAGTACCAGTGCGCACAAACTCGCGCTCAAGGTCTTTTGGGTCCTGAGGAAGATCAACGAGCGTCTTCAGCCATTCATAAGATACACGCATGTGATTGCCTTTCTAATAAGACGCCGATGATTAGAACTGACGCAGAACTCTCTGGTCACCAGAGATGAGCATGCGCAGGTCAGGAAGGTCATAACGGAGCGCTGCAACACGCTCAACACCAATGCCAAAGGCAAAGCCTGTGTACTTCTCGGAATCAATACCGCAGTACTTGAAGACATTAGGGTCAACCATGCCGCAACCAAGAATCTCAAGCCAGCCCGTGTTCTTGCAGAAACGGCAGCCTTCACCGTGGCAAACACCACAAGAAACGTCTACCTCGCAGCTTGGCTCGGTGAATGGGAAGAAGTGAGGACGATAGCGGGTAGCGCGGTCCTTACCAAAAATCTCACGAGTAAAGTGATCAAGAGTGCCCTTGAGGTCGCCAAAGGTGATTCCCTCATCAACAACAAGTCCTTCCATCTGCGTAAACTGAGGCAGGTGGTTAGCATCTGCTGTGTCAGGACGGAATACCGTACCAGGGCAAATCATGTAAATAGGCGGCTCTTTTGTCTCCATGGTATGTACCTGTACGCCAGAAGTCTGCGTACGAAGAAGCACGTCGGACTCGCCCAGTACGTGCGACTCTTTTCCTTCTGGCGCATTGTCTACTACGTAGAACGTATCCTTACCAGAGCGGCTTGGGTGATCTTCAGGAGCGTTCAGCGCTGTGAAGTTGTAGTAGGTAGTCTCAACATAAGGGCCTGTCTCAATGGTGTAGCCCATGCTGATAAAGATGTCTTCCATCTCCTCACGTACCTGCTCAATGAGGTGCTGAGTACCAGGGCTCAGACGACGACCTGGAAGGGTAATATCAGTTGCCTCAGCATTAAGCTGAGCCTCAAGGGCTTCTCGCTTTAAGGCAAGCTGACGCTCGCGAATAGCGGTCTCAACGTTAGCACGAACGGTATTTGCGAGCTGACCCATTTGAGGGCGCTGATCTGCGGGAACCTGACCCATCATACGCATAATTGCGGTAAGAGAGCCCTTCTTTCCCATTGATGCAACGCGCACCTTCTCAAGTGCTTCAAGGTTTGTTGCCTTAGCAATTCCTTCAAGTACTTGCTCGCGAATTGCCGAGAGTTCCTCAGACATTCCCATGTAATTACCCTTTCAATAGAAAACCGCCCCTGAGCATATGCCCAAGGACGGAAAATTTCCGCGGTACCACCTCGGTTGATTGCACAGTTTTCTCTCTGTGCAATCCACTTAAAGGCCTAGTTTCGTTAGGCGGACGACTTCCCTACTGAGCAGAAACTGCCGTTCAAGTTGTAGCTCGGGAGTGAACTCTACCAGCGCTGTGCAGGTGTTTCTCAACCACGAACACCCTCTCTGTTCACAACGTGCTCCGGCAAACCTCTCCGTCAACGCACTTTGTTCAGAGTATCACACTGTGCGAGTTTTGAGCAGCAACACAACCCTTTTTACCAGAAAGATAAACAAAAGCGTAACAACCGCGAGAAGAACGATGGTTCCTCCCGGCTTTAGGCCAAGCTCATAGGAGATTACAAGTCCACCAAGCGAGGGCAACATACCTACAGCGCTTGCGTAAAAACAACATTGCTTCCAGCTACGGGAAATCTGTAATGCGCAGGCAACTGGCACCACCATCATGGACGACACAATAAGTGAGCCAACTGTTCTTGCTGCAACAGCAACTACTAAAGCTACTGCGATAACAAAGCCAAAGTTAATAAGACTTACGGGTACACCTACACAACGGGCATGACGCTCATCAAAAGACATCAAGAAAAGTTCTTTTCTAAGGAAGAAGCAGAATGCGACTGCAAGTACGCTAATGACCACAATCATCTGAACTTCTTGCTCGCTTACCGTCAGAATAGAGCCAAACATAAAGCTGTTGAAGCTTGATGAGTTGGGAACAAAACCAGACAAAACGCCCGCTAAACCAATACCAGCTGCCATCACAATAGCGACTGCAAGCTCTGACTGGTCTTTGAAGTGACGACGCACTCCCTCAACACAAAGCGCACCACCCAAACAAGCGGCAATTGCTCCGGCAACAGGATTAATACCTGCAATCATGCCGCCTGCAACACCTGCAAGAGAGGTATGTGAGAGAGCATCGCCAATCATAGAAAGGCGCTTCAATACAACCGTAACGCCTACAAGCGGGATAATTGCTCCCAGAAGAATTCCTACAAGAATTCCTCGCTGCATAAATACGTATTCAAACATTTATGCCCTCCTCTCGTACGAGTCTTGGGCATCTTGAACAACGTCGGACGCAGGACCAAGGGACTCCGTTAAAGCAAAATCATCTAATTTTCCGCGATTGTGGTCGTGGACATGATGAGAGTCAAGGTCACAGTGAGCTCCATGAACTGCACAGTGATCATGACCGTGACCCCTACCTGCAATTTCTGTAGCTTTGTGGTCAGCAACTTCAACAACTCGACAAGCCAGCGCATCAAGAGCTGCAAGATCATGCGTAACAATAAGTACCGCAAGATCTCGAGCTGCATGGGCTTCTCGCACTAGGCTATAGAAATGATTGCGGCTCTCTTTATCAAGACCAGTTGTAGGCTCGTCCAGGATAAGTAGTGATGGGTTTCCTACCAGCGCGCAGGCAAGGCGAACTCTCTGGAGCTGTCCTCCAGAGAGTTCCCTAATAATACGCGTGGAAAAGTCAGTCATACCTACAAGGTCAAGTGCCTCAAGCGTGCGCTCGCGACGCTCTTTTGCGCTCATCTTTACCTTTTTGGCACGAGCATACTGACTTGCATCTACTAGCTCGACGACGCTTGCAGGAAAGCGATTAACCGATTCTGAAGGGAGCTGTGGGACATAGCCTACACGCTCCCAGTCTTTAAACCGAGTCGAGGGCGTTCCAAAAAGAAGTGATTTGCCACTTGTTGGCTCAAGCTCACCCACCACAATTCGAGAGAGCGTAGATTTACCAGCTCCGTTATCACCAATAAGAGCGCAAATCTCACCTTGATGAACGTCTAAATTTACATCGCTTAAGACGCGCGTCTTCTTGTAAGAAAAACTCACGTCTTGAAGCGAGATGGCTATCTGACTTTCCTGCAACACGTCCTCCAAACATCCAGCCTAAGCTGGCAACACACTACGCGAGAGCGCCCTCAAGAGCCTTGAGGTTCTCGCGCATAACAGAGAGGTAATCCTCGCCTGCCTTGAGCTCGTCATCAGTAAGTCCCTCAAGTGGGTTAAGCTCTTCAACACGAGCGCCTGTTGCCTCAGCAATTGCCTGAGCAACCTTAGGACTTACCAGTTCCTCCGTAAAAATAACCTTTACATTATGCTCTTTTACGAACTCAGTAATCTCTTTCATTTCCTGAGCATTTGGCTCTGCATCTGCCTCAACACCCTCAATAGGCATCTGAGTGAGACCATAAGCCTCGCACAAATAACCAAATGCCTGGTGAGAAACAACGATGGTCTTGTTAGGTAGTGAATCCAGACCCTTGTGGAACTCATTATCAAGCGTATCAAAGTCTGCATTTGCTTTATCAAGATTGGCAGCATACTCTGACTTATGCTCAGAGTCCTTCTCGGAAAGTGCATCACAAATATTCTTCATCTGAATCTTGGCATTCAGAGGACTCAGCCAAACGTGAGGGTCAGTTCCGCCATGATCGTGATCGTGATCATGATCATGGTCGTCTTTCTTCTCCTCATGATCGTGATCATCGTCCTCTTCAAGCTCAAGAAGTTTAACGTCTTTGCTGGTCTCAACTGCTGTAAGTTTTGTGCCAGAACCAAGTCCATCAAGTACGTCCTTGACCCAGTGCTCCATACCAGCACCGTTGTAAATCAAGAAGTCTGCTTCCTGGATAGTCTTCATATCCTTGCTGGATGGCTCCCAATCATGTGGCTCAGTACCTGCTGGAACGAGGCATGTTACCTCAGCATGATCGCCAGCGATGCGCTTTGCAAAATCATACATAGGATAAAAACTTGCAACAATGCTGAGCTTCTTCTGGTCTTTGTTATCAGAAGCTCCTTCTTGCTTTTGAGCCTCAGGTTTGCAGCCAGCAAGAATAGCACTCACGCCAAAAGCGGAAGCTACAAGTGCGCTACGACGAGAAACGGTTGGATTCAAATTCATGTTACATCTCCCAAAACTATAAAAACCAATACGGTGTAGTGCCAAATTCTTCAAACAAAATCGTGTGATTGTCCTCACTACCAAGCATAAAAACATGGCGAGAAACCCATGTTTCTCCTCACTTCTTTGCCTTTCTACTCACTTCTCATCATCTGAACATGCATTCATGCTTCCCCTTTAGCACGAAAGCGGGCTGTCATCCGACAGTCCGCTTTCTAAAAGTTAGCCTTAGTATACATATTCCAATTCAAGTCAACGATAAATTTCTTATCTTTTCCGCAAACGGAATTGGAATAAACAGGTTAACTGTTTTATCTCTTGCTAAGCTACTGATCTTTCTCCGCATACGGAGTAATAATCAGAGCTCCACTATTATACTCACCCAAATAAACCTCTGAAGCAGACTTATAACCTTGATGCTCAAGTTCTCTTTCAAGCCAATTCTCTTCCAGGTCCAGCGTCTCAAGAATGTTCGTCTGAACTTGTCCGTCAGTAATAAGCGGGAATCTAACGTTCTCTTCTCCTTTTTTAACAATAATCAACTGTCCATTTTGCTCAAGAATGGCACGCTTAACGTCTGAGATATAATTCACTCCTGCCTGGCGAAGCTTCAGCGACACATCGTAGGCAGTGAGACCCATAGACCTACAGTTGTCTACAAGCAGCTTGCCCTTATCAATAACAATAATAGGACGTCCATCAATCAACTGCTTGACCAGCATATTGTTTGTTCTCAACCATTTGAGAACCATGACAATAATGAGCCAAATAAGCAGGACAAGGGTGAACTGCAAAATGGTAATTGAACTGTTGTAGATCATGCCGCCAACAATGCCGCCAAGTACAAAGTTTTGAACCTGGTCAATTGCTGCAGTTGGTGCTAGGTTTCCTTTTCCGCTGACGTTAATTGCCAGAACAAGCGAGAAAAGACCGATGCACAATTTAATGGCAACTTCTAAATAAAAGTTCATCGATCTACTCCTCTACATGCTTAATGTCATTACCAATGAGATTGATCTGTTCAATGACATAGTCATTCTCGGTATTTTTCAAAACGTGATAATACTTACCGTCAACCTCAAGATACGAGGGATTTCCCTGGCTATCAAAGGCAACGTACACGTGGTCAAAATCAACCTCAAGACGTCGAGCGAAGCTTTCTTGTGAGGAAACAATTGACTCATAGTGCTTACTTGTCTGATTGACCTCTAGCACACGATCAAGCTGTAGAAGTCCAAGAAAGATTAATGAGAACAGCGCAATAAGCGCCAGCTCACGATACTTAGAATTCTTTCTATCACGCATGTAATGCACAAGCGAGAAGATCATTAGAAGTGCAACAAGGCCAAATAGAACAAGCTGAGTCCAGTCAAATACTGTTGCATGGTGAATTAAATAGTTATGGGAATAGAACTCCATAGGCTTCCTTTAGTTTGCATTACTCAAGATTTGCTGCTTAAGCCTTGTAAACGCTCTTTCCTCCAAGGAACGTCTCTTCAAGCTGAAGATCTTTTGTAACAACAATAAAGTCAGCATCATATCCAGGACGGATGAAGCCACAAACATCATCAATTCCACAAGAGCGAGCTGGGTTTTCTGAAGCCATACGAACCGCTTCTTCAGCAGAAACAATACCCCAGTCAAAGACGTTCTTCACGCCTTCAAACAGACGAAGGATTGAACCAGCAAGGCTATGAGACTCATCCATCAGACGAGCAGTTCCGCCTTCAACAACAACAGGGAAATCGCCAAGTTTGTACTGTCCATTAGGCATACCACCTGCACGCATGCAGTCTGTAATAAGAACGGTATGGTCATATCCCTTTGCATTTACCAGAGCGCGAACAGCAATAGGATTAAGGTGATGGCCGTCGCAAATAGCCTCTGCATAGGTACCGTGGGTGGTCATTGCAGCACCAACCATACCTGGCTCACGGTGGTGAAGACCGCTCATGCCGTTATAGGTATGAACAAAGATGTCTGCACCAGCGTTTACGCAGGCAAGAGCTTCCTCATACGTTGCATCGGAGTGACCAAGTGCAACATGAACACCGCGGTCTGCCATCTCTGCACAGAACTCTGGAGCGCCATCGCGCTCTGGAGCAATAGCAATCTTGGCAATCCAGCCGTCAGCGCGCTCCTGCCACTCATCAAAGACCTCTACATCTGGATCAAGGAAGTACGCAGGATTCTGGGCACCCTTGTGTTTCTCGGTAAAGAAAGGTCCCTCTAGGAAGATGCCCTGGATGCGAGCAGCATCAATACCGTTTGCCGCAATTCCCTCTGCGGCATCAGCAACGGACTCACAAGCATCACCAGTTTGCTCAACGCTTGCGGTTAGTGTTGTTGGAAGCCAAGAAGTTACGCCGTTAGAGAGCAGACCCTGGGCAATCTCAATGACGCCATCAGGATCGCAGTCCATAATATCGTGGTCCAGGAAGCCATGGATATGGGTATCAACAAGGCCAGGCGCCACCCAAAAACCAGTGCGGTCAATAATCTCGCAGTCTGGCTTCTCTTTAGTGAAATGACCAAATACACCGTCTTCTACGAGCAAATATCCTGGACCAGAAGTTGCTCCTGGCAAAAAGAACTTATCTGCTTTAACTGCAAATGTACTCATACGTACCTCAATCATTCTCAAAAGGACGCGCCATAGGCACGTCCTTCTTAGTAATTCCTATAGTGAGTGAATTGTAACACCCTTAACCACTCGATTAACCTGACCAGTTGGAGAAGGTGTGTCTGGTTTGTTATTGACACGAACTGAGTTCAAGAGTGCCACGACTTGAGCAACCATTACAAAAGGCAGAGCCAAATAAGGTGCTGGTAGAGGCTCTGTAAATACTGGAAGACTAAACGTTCTTCCCGTAAAGTTTGTTGCCCCCTCTTGCTCAATACCAATAGTCAGAGCAGCAATCTGGTCTCCCTTAATCTCGTCAAGAATATCCAGATCATATTGACGCGTATAAGGATTATTGGAAACAAAATCAAACACCAGGGTGTGCTCGTCGACAAAAGACTTTGGTCCGTGGCGATATCCCATTGAGGAATCCCACGACGTTGCATTAATACCAGCTGCAAGCTCCAAAATCTTAAGCTGAGCCTCATGAGCAAGGCCCACAAAAGGACCAGAACCCAAATAGGTAATGCGGTTGAAATCGCTCTTGAGCCACTCAGCAATCTCTTCCTCGCGCTCAATTACCTGCCTACCTAGCTCAGCAGCATCAGAAATCCAAGCCTTCTTCTGTGAGTCATCAGCACTATCAAATACAAGAGTTGCAAGAAGTGTCATACAGCTATAAGAGCCGGTCATGGCAAATCCCTGGTCATTTGCGCCAGGAATAAGAA
>JABZHD010000042.1 GCA_015259045.1 Atopobium sp.
GGAGAAGGTTGCTTACCAGAACGTTTGTGACCGTACACGCCTTAAGGCTCTGCAGGTAGTTGCAGACTCCGGCCAGATTGGTGGAGACACCTCTGTTGAGTTTATGGCTCTGGCTGAGGCTGGCGAGGCAAGCCTTGTTTACTGCGATTGTGGCTACGCTGCAGATACCGAGGCAGCTGCTGCAAAAATCAACGTAGAAGAGCGCGAGTCTGGCAAGATGTGCGAGATTCACACTCCTGGTATTGGCTCCATTGATGACGTTGCAGAGTTCCTTCACGTTTCACCTGCAGCAACCCGCAAGGCTCTTGCGCTTGTTGACGGAAATGGCAAGCCAGTTGTGTGCTTTGTTCCAGGTACTCATGAGCTCAACGAGGTAAAAGCTGAGCACGCTTTTGGTGAGTACCACATGATGACCGATGAAGAGCTAGAAGAGTATGGCCTCATCAAGGGCTTCATTGGACCTGTTGGTCTACCTGAGGGTATCCGTGTTGTTGGAGACCTCTCCCTCGAAGATACTCAGTGGTGGCTCTGCGGCGCTAACAAGGCAGACTACCACCTTGATCATGTTGAGCTTGGTCGTGACTTTGAAATTAACGAGTGGAAAGATCTTGTTACTTCTCAGGAGGGCGATATTTGTCCTGAGTGCGGACTTCCTCTTCATGCTGCTCGCGGTATTGAGGTTGGCCAGGTCTTCCAGCTTGGCACCAAGTACTCTTCGGCGCTTAATGCTACCTTCACCGATGAAAACGGCGAGGATAAGCCTCTTGTCATGGGCTGCTACGGTATTGGTGTTTCCAGACTGCTTGCTGCCGTTGTTGAGCAATACAATGACGAGAAGGGCATCAAGTGGCCAGTCTCTGTTGCTCCTTATGAGGTTTCTGTTCTTTGCCTTTCTGACAAAGACCCAGAGATTTGGGACGCAGCAGGTTCTGTAGCTGACGCTTGCGTTGCTGCTGGTCTTGAGACTGTTGTTGATGATCGTGCAGAGCGTCCTGGCGTTAAGTTTGCAGATGCAGATCTTATCGGTTTCCCATGGCAGGTTATTGTGGGCAAGAAGGGCGTTGCAAACGGCATCGCAGAAGTCAAAGAGCGTGCTACTGGTGATCGCTTTGAGGTTGCCCTTGATGAGGTCGCTTCTTGGTTGGCAGAGAAGATTCTTCCAGAGCGCGAGCTTTAAAATATACAACCAATTAGAAAATTGTCGATAAAAACAGAGCTTTGGTTTGCTATAGTATTTCCCGCACCACGTTCGGGGAATTAGCTCAGCTGGGAGAGCGCATGACTGGCAGTCATGAGGTCAGGGGTTCGATCCCCCTATTCTCCACCACGCATTCTGGCGGCGGCATCAGTCGCCGCTTTTTTCTTACGGGCTCATGGCGCAACGGTTAGCGCAGGGGACTCATAATCCCTGGGTTGGGGGTTCAAATCCCTCTGGGCCCACCAAATACAAATGTGGCGAGAAACCCTTTGGTTTTCTCGCCATTTCTTTTACCGAAACTCTCTACCGTTCAATGATTCGATTACTAAATTTATATAAAAGACGGGTACAATAGCCAAAGTGATACTTGATAGATAGGGGATATATGACTCCTGAGACTCGTAAAATGAAGCTCTTCAGTCTGGCGCTTTTGGTTGGCGGACTTTTAGGTCTTGTTAATGTTGCGGTTCTTGTAATTGGTGCTGGTCCATCAATTGATTCCGCTCTTCTTTTGCTTGCAAGTATGATCTCACTTCTAACTGGTGGTTATGCAGCTAGAGAGGCTAATGTACCTAATAGAGCTGTTGCTGCCTATCCAATGATTTTTGGATCATGCGTTGTATTAGCTGCTATTGTTGTGGGACAGTTGGTACTTAAACCATCTGTTACCTTGCAGTTTATTGAGCTGTTTGCACTTTTGGCAATGGCCAGCGCTATTGCCCGAGGATCTCATAAAGTTAAAAAGTCTCTTGAGGCCAAGTAAATTATTTTGTTGACGTCGTTTTATTGTTCTAGCTCCTCTTGTGTACGTTTTTCTTTGTGAACTGACTTGTTGGGGGTTTGTATGGATCGTGGAACTAAGTTGATGATGGCGCTTTCCTCTATGCTTGGCGCGCTTGGCGTTGCCGGTATTGTTATCTTTGCCTTCTCAGTTGGTTATGGCCGTTTCTCTTCCAGCATGATTGTGCTTCTCCTGTGCAGCTTAATGTCTGTTTATTGCTGCTATATTCTGCAAAAATGCATTAGCTTGGCTAAAGATTTTGAGAAAACCCACGGTATTGTTCGTCTTGTAGCCGGCGTTGTACTCATTCTCTTTACTATCGAATGGGTCTTTGTTTCGCAGCTTGCTTCTCAGCCAATGGTGATTGCACCACTAATTCTTCAGCTTATCTTCCTGGGAATTATTCTTGTTCAGATGAACAAGGCTGTGTCTACATATTCACCGTCAAAAAAGTCAAAAGCTAGAAATTAGCTTCATTGTTTGTTATTATTGCAAGTCGTTCGGGCGATTGGCTCAGGGGTAGAGCACTTCCTTCACACGGAAGGGGTCGCTGGTTCAAATCCAGCATCGCCCACCATAAAATTTTTAAGGCCTAGGTTACTAGGCCTTTTTGTTAGTAATTAGTTACGACAATGGCAAATATGAGGCGTCATGCATCACGTTTTAGGACTTCCCTCATATACTTGAATTATAGGAAAGGGGAGACCATGACAGATTCAACTAACACTACCGGTGCCATTAATCCAGTTGAGCAGTTTGATATGTATGTTGCTCACGTTGGCATCAATGCAAGTAATGTGGACGAGGCAGAAAAGATTGCAAACCTGTTCACCGCTCTTATGGGACTTCCAACTATTGAGCAACCGCCTTCATTTTTTGCGGGTACCCTGGTAGAGGTTATGAAGCAAAACGGTCGAGGCACAAAAGGTCATATTGGCTTCCACGTCAATAACATTCCAGCTGCCGAGAAATACTTTGCAGGTCGTGGCTTTGAAATTGATGAGACTTCTAGAAGACTTAATCCAGATGGCAGTACATTTTTGGTCTACTTCAAAGACGAGATTGCCGGCTTTGCTATTCATCTAACCATGGATAAGTAGCCCCACTTCCATCAAACTCAACTGACAGTTTTGGCGAGAAGATCTTTCAAGTGCAAGGGTCTTCTCGCTATTTGTATAGTTGAACTTTCCATTTTTGCAGTGCAAACCTTCTGAAAGATTTGAGAAGTATTTGGGGAATTAAGAAACAGCTACATAACAGCTGTATTTTTATATTATCCTCAAGACATATTCGCTGTAAGCACTCAATTCAGGAGTAAAAAATGAAGAGAACAAAGTCTCTATTTGTTGCTCTGCTGGTCATGGTGATTTGTGCTGTAAGTCTTGGTTTTGCGCAGCCCGCATACGCAGCAAACGAGAACGTGTTGACCGTAAATGTTACCGACGACTATTACGGCAATCCTGTTGATGGAGTAACTGTTTCGGTTACTGATGCAGCTACCGGTGCAGTTGTGGCAGAACAAGTCACAAATGCTAGTGGTTCGGCAACTTTCTCTCTTCCAGACGGTGCTTACAAGGTGGAACAGACAAAGTTTAAAGCTGGCTATGTTGTTGACCACTCCACCAAAGCTGTAACTTTCTCTGGTGTAGCTCGTGGTACTGACGACCATCAGACCGTTGCTCTTGAAGATGTTCATATCATGGGAACATTGATTCCATACGCCGATGCATACATTAGAACTACTCCTGGATTCCTTACAGATGTTTATTTCAATGTAGAGGATGAGTTTGGCAACAGAATTGCTACAGGTGTTCAGGCCGGTACCCCTCTAACCGTTCCAGTTACAGGTAGCTATACTCTTATTCCAACACAGTATCCAAGCAGGCTGTCTTACGACTCTTCAGCTGTGATGTTTGCAGAGATTTTTAGATGCACTCAGGGCGGTTATGGCTTAGTTCCACTTCATGCAGTGACGTTTGCTTACAATCAAACTTCTAGACGCTTTGCAGATGAAGTAAAGGCTGCCGTAATTTTGCCTACAAGAAAAGGCAATATTGTGGTCAAGGTTGTAGACCAGGATGGTAATCCTGTTGCTGGTGCTACCCTTAAGGCAACTCCATCCATTGAAAACCCACCAGGATATCCATACCCTGCATGTCCTCCAGTTACGCCTGTAATTCCTGCACCAGATCCAGCAACTTTACCTGGTAGCGATACTCCTCGTGCTATGACGCATACTCCTGGTGCTCCTGGCGTTCCTTATACACAAACTGGTCATGTTGATAGGGATGCGGATAATAACTATCTGCTCACCACTGGTCCTGACGGTACTGTTGTTATTCCTGATTATCTTGTTGAGAGAGAATCTACTATTACTCAGCTGACAACCCCTGATGGATACACTATTGAAGACCCTAATCCTCAAACTGCTAAGATTACCGGTACAGATACCACAGCAGAGGTTGTATTTGTAAACAAGAAGAACGAGGTTCCAACTCCGGAGCCCGCGCCAGAGCCAAGTCCTGAGCCTCAGACTCCTTCTACACCTAAGAAGAAAGGCTCTAAGAAGCCTGCACTTCCAGATACGGGAGAGGCATCTATTCTGGCTCAGCTCTTTGTCGGAGCTCTTGGTACAGCCCTTGTTGCTTCTAGAAAGTTCATTACCTCTAGAAATAACTAGTTCACTCTATTTCTAGCTTGTTTGGCGAGAAGATCTTTTAGTAAAAGGTCTTCTCGCTATTTATATATATGAGTGGATAGGGAATAGCTATTTATAGGCAATTCTTATTGTTGATGATATGAAAATTTAATAAATTGCAATTTAGAATGCAGTTTATATTCATTTTAATGATATTTTCTTTTATCATTTGAATTAGAAATTAGTAATCCTGAATGGATTTGGAAGGTTTGAAGTGAAAAAGTTCAAGTATGTAGCAGCGTCAATTCTTGTTGCACTATGCTGCGTAATTGTAATTGGAACCCCAAAGCTCGCACTTGCTGCAGGGGATAATCAGCTTACGGTTAAAGTTACTGATGACTATTATGGTAAACCTGTTGATGGTGTAACAATTACAGTCACAGATACAGCAACTGGTTCTGTTGTGGCGGAGCAAGTCACTGACGCAAATGGTAAAGTTCAGATCAGTCTTTCAGATGGAACTTATAAGGTTCAGCAGACAAAGTTCAAAGCCGGATATGACATTGATCGTTCATCTAAAAATGTAACTTTCTCTGGTGCTGCGGGTGGAAACAATGACCACCAAACTATCAATCTTAAAAATAAACATATTATGGGAAAGCTTTACGTAAATGGTGAGATTTACGGAGCTCCTCTTTACTCGCCATCAAGATTTATTTCTGATATTACTTTTGATATTGAGGATGAGTTTGGAAATAGAATTGCCTCAAATGTACCAGGCGGACAAAGCGTTACCGTTC
Organism: Atopobium sp.; assembly: GCA_015259045.1. GTDB lineage: Bacteria > Actinomycetota > Coriobacteriia > Coriobacteriales > Atopobiaceae > Lancefieldella. The sequence goes on from JABZHD010000042.1 coordinate 5,418, forward strand.
CAGTAACAGGAAGTTATACAGTTATTCCAAAAAATTATCCAACTAGACTTTCCTATAATTCAAGTTCCAAAATGGTTGATTCAGTCTTTGTTTGTTCAGATGACAGTAGCAACGGTTTGGTTTCTCTTCACGCAGTAACATTCCCTTATAATGCGGACACTCGATTATTTGAAGAAGAGACACACGCGTCTATTCATCTTCGAACAAGACGTGGAAACATTGTAGTTAGAGTAGTGGATCAGTTTGGTAATCCTATTGCTGGAGCAACTCTTATTGCTACTCCTGCTTATGAAGTGGCTGGTGGACGTCCTTCTCCAGCATGTCCTCCTTCTATTGGCGGTTCTAGTACTTTTGATCCAGCATATTTACCTGGAACAGATAGCCCTCGTGCTATGACTCAGACTCCTCCAAATCCTGATGTTCCTTATACTCAGACAGGTGAGCTGGATAGGGATGACGATGAAAATTACCTTCTTACAACCGGTCCTGATGGCACCGTAATTATCCCAGACTATCTTGTTGAGGCTGAGTCAACTATTACACAGCTGACCACCCTTGATGGCTACACTATTGATGATCCTAATCCACAGGTTGGTGAGATTACTGGCTCTAACGAAACTACTACGGTTACCTTTGTAAATCGTAGGCCAGATCCACCAGCACCAGATCCAGAGCCACAGCCAGAACCTCAGCCAGAACCTCAGCCTGAGCCAACTCCAGAGCCTACTCCTGAGCCTCAACCACAGACTCCGGAAAAGCCTAAGACTCCAAAGAAAAAGAAGGCTGTTCTTCCAGACACATCTGACATTTCTAGTATCTCTTCTTTAATTGTTGGAATTGCAGGTACATTAAGCTCTCTTGCTGGTGTTTCAATGTATCTGAATAAGAAGCGTTTCTAAGACAATAGGATTTATTGAATCTGTTTCAAAATTTGCTTATGTCTATCAAGTGAACAACCTGTGCATTTAGTAATTTGAAAATGTATGGGGAGTTCACTTGATTTTTATAATGTGGTCAGAAAATCCAGCAGTTTCTCCGGTTAAAATTTTGAAATAATTGTGTTTAGTGTTGGATATTATCTTTAATTTAATGTCTGATTCGCTTACTATAGATAGAAGTATTTACAAGTACGATTCGGTTTGAAGGAATTGAATTGAAACGATATAAAAACATTGTCCTTGCTATCTTTGTTGCGTTGATGCTTGTTGTATCAGTTATAACTCCAAAGATTGCACTTGCAGATTCCAATGAGATTAGTGTTCTTGCTGTTGATAAATACACTCGCGAACCAATTGAGGGTGTACATGTTGTAATTTATCAAGGTGGTTCAACTATTGTGGCCGAGGGTGAAACGGACGCTAATGGCTACTTTAACCCTTATCTTCCACTTCCTGACGGCGCTTATAGAGTTGAACAAACCACTTATAAAGAAGGCTATGTTCCTCAGGTCGACTCTGTTTCTTACGTTTTTGATGGCGCTTCATCGGGCTTAGGTGATGTCGTTACCGCTGAACTGGAGAACCAGCCAATTTTAGGCAATATTATTGTTAAAGTCGTTGACACAGATGGCAATCCTATTGCCGGTGCAACTCTTAAGGCTACTGCCGCAAACGTTGCTGGACCTCGTATCCCAACACCTCCATTTACTCAGACCGGTGTTCTGACCATGGAGGCTGACGGTAGCTACTCTCTTACAACTGGCGCAGATGGCTCTGTTGTGATTCCTAACCTTATGGGTAACACTTCCACTACCATCACACAGCTCACCACCATTGATGGTTACCAGATTGATACTACGGTTCGTGTTGGTCAGATCACTGGTACAAATACCACTGCCACAGTAACTTTTGTTGATCCTCGTATTCCTGCTCCAACGCCTGCACCAGATCCAACACCTGCTCCAGAGCCACAGCCTGAGCCAACTCCAGCACCAGAACCTCAGCCAGAGGCCCCAAAGGCTAAGAAGGTTAAGAAGTCCGTACTGCCAAATACAGGTGATAACGCTCTTACGCTTCCTCTAATCATTGGTGTTGCTGGCGCAACTATCGTTGTTGCTGCTGCAGCTCTCTTCCTTCATAAGAAGCGTCAATAAATCTTCACAAGCCTAGCTTCATTTACATAATTTTGCACGTAAATCAAGTGAATGACTTATACTTATCCAGTTCAGATATGTATGAGGAGTTCACTTGATTGCTCTTGCGGATAAGATTTCTAAGTCATTTGGCGGTAGGGTCCTTTATTCAAACGCAACACTTCAGCTCAATGCAGGAGAGCGTTGGGCTTTGGTTGGCCCTAATGGTGCTGGTAAGACTACTACGATGAAGACTATTATGGGACTTGTAAAACCCACATCTGGTCGAGTGATTTTTGAAGGTCAAGATATTACGAGTCGTCAAACTCATCAAGTTGTACAGAATGGTATCTCTT
>JABZHD010000043.1 GCA_015259045.1 Atopobium sp.
ACGCCCGCGACATCCGCGTCCTCGCGAGCAACACTCATCAGGCGGGGGAGCATCTGAAGTGCAACGTCTTTAAAAGCCGACGTTGGACCGTGGAAGAGCTCCAGCAGCCAGTCTTCACCGATAGCGGAAATAGGGGTGATGGCCTGGGTGTCCCACTGAGGGCCATACGCACCCTCAATGCAGCGAGTCAACTCTTCATTAGAGTAATCATCCAACAGAGTAGAAAGCACGTCATAAGCGGTGGCCTTAAAGCTCTGAGCGCAAACCTTTGCAAGATCAAGGGGTTTCTCGCCAATAGAATCTTGGATGTAAAGGCCGCCGTCGGGAGCAATTCCCTGCAAAATGGCTTGTTTAGCCAAAACGGTATGGTCAGAGCTTCTTGTGCTGTGATATGCGACGGCCATGAAACCACCAATCTTTAGAACGTTTCGCGTGTTGTGCGTCTCGCGTGTTGTGCGCGTGCAAATTTCGCGTCTCGCGTGTTGCGTTTCTATTATTTTAACAGTGAGAAGTAAATGTCGCTTGTAACATAGAATTGTTCATAGCATTATGAAGACGAGAAAAACTGTCGACTAGATTCTGTCTAGGTTTTTGATAGTTTTTGTCTATGAGATTGTTATCAGTGTAGTCACCTTTGCGCACGGTTGCCCTTGCTCTGCAAATAGCCTTGCTGGCAATCGGTTTTCTCGCAAAGATGACTGCTAGATTTGGAGTTATATGCAAAACGTTGCCCTACTTGGATTTGGAACGGTTGGTGCTTCAGTTGCGCGCATTCTTGATGAGCGTGTTTCTGACGCTAACTTGACGTCCATCTTGGTTAGAGCTGGTAAAGAGCATGTTGACCCCCGAGCAACGTCAGATTTTGATGCGCTCTTGTCTGACCCCGCGCTCGATACGGTTGTCGAGTGCATGGGCGGTCTCTCGCCAGCCTATGAGTACATTAAAGCAGCACTTACTGCTAAGAAAAATGTTGTCACCTCAAATAAAGCCGTGGTATCTGCGCATTTTGAGGAGTTCATGACCCTTGCTGCTGAGGCGGGTGTCAACTTTAAGATTGAAGCCTGCGTATGTGGTGGCATTCCTTGGATTGCAGGAATTCAGAAAGTTCGTCGTATTGACGAGATTTCTGCGTTCTGGGGAATCATGAACGGCACCACCAACTACATCGTTTATTCCATGCTCAAAGACGGAACGGACTTTGCTGAGGTTCTGAGCAAGGCTCAGGAGCTGGGTTACGCCGAGCGAGACCCGTCAAGCGATATCGACGGCATTGATGTTCGCTCTAAGACTATGATTTCTGCATCTATCGCCTTCGACGTAATCTGCACAGACCAGATTCCTATGTCTGGTATCAGAAATTTAACTAAGCGCGACCTTGCCATGTTTGGCAGTCACGATATGACAATCAAGCTCTTTGGTCGTGGTGTTTCTGACGGTTCATCGTATGCGGTAGCTGTTGAGCCAGTTGCGGTTTCGCTCTCAACCATAGAGGCCAACGTTCCAACTAACTTTAACGTTGCAACTGCCGTGGGAAATACCATTGGCGAGCTCAAGTTTTACGGTCAGGGTGCCGGTGGCGACCCAACGGCAAACGCCGTCGTGCAGGATATTATTGACTGTGCCGCGGCTCCCGCTGGGGGTCAGCAGACCTTCTCGGCAGGTCTTTCGTATAATCCAGAGCTACTTGTTTCCGACTATGTGTTTAGGACGCAGGCCGATATTCCAGGCGGTACGTTTTGGGAGCCGGGTGCTCAGTTGGTTAAAAATCTAAGTGCCGAGAAGGCCCGTGAGCTTCTTACCAGCGCACTTTCGCAAGACCCTACAACCTTTATGGCTGCACTTGAAAAGAGGAATTAGAAATGATCAAAATTGCAAAATTTGGCGGCTCAAGTGTTGCTTCTGCAGAGCAGTTCAAAAAAGTTAAAGCTATTGTTGAAGCTGACCCTGATAGACGCTTTATTGTTTCGTCTGCAGCGGGAAAGCGCCACTCAACCGATAACAAGATTACGGATCTTTTGCTGCTGGTAAATGCCCACATTGAGTATCACGTTGACTGCACCTCTTTACTTGCAGACATAGAGGCTCGCTTTGTGGAGATTGCTGATGAACTGGGAGTTGCATGGCCTGTCGCCGAGGAGTTTGAGAAGTTTGCTACAAACATCAAGTCTTTCTCGCCAGAGTATGTGGTAAGTAGGGGCGAGTGGTTTACCTGCCAGATCCTTGCTGAGTACCTTGGCCTGCCCTTTGTTGATGCTGCTGACGTTATGCTGTTCCATCATGATGGCACCATTGATATGGAGCGCACTGCTTCTAGACTTAAAGAAGTTGTTGCTCGCAGCGGCTCGTTTGTGCTGCCTGGCTTCTACGGTGCTACCGTTGACGGTGCAATTAAGTTGTTCCAGCGCGGTGGTGGCGATATTACCGGCGCAATTGTTGCTCGCTGCCTAGACGCTGACTTGTATGAGAACTGGACTGACGTTTCTGGCTTCCTTTCTGCGGATCCTCGCATTGTTCAGAATCCACGTGCTATTGGCCGCATTACTTTTGACGAGATGCGCGAGCTTTCTTACATGGGCGCTTCCGTTCTTCAGGAAGAGGCAATTTTCCCTGTTCGCGAGGCAAACATTCCAATTCAGATTAAGAATACCAACCGTCCAGAAGACACGGGTACGGTTATCCGTGAGACCGCGGATGGCGATACAAACGAGCACTTGATTACAGGTATTGCAGGCAAGAAAGACTTCTTAGCTATTCATGTCAAGAAGGCTCACATGTCCAACGAGGTTGGCGTCATCAGCCGCGCACTCAATATTGTTGAGCGCTACGGCGTCTCTGTTGAACACATCCCAACAGGCGTTGATTCGTTTGGTATTGTGGTAAATGCCTCCGACGTAAAGGATACGGTTTATTCCATCATCAGCGATATTCGTCGCGAGATTGAGCCTGATGACATTACGATGGTAGACCGCTTAGCTCTTGTTTCTGTTGTTGGTCGTAATATGTCTAGGCGTTCCGGCACCTCTGGTAAGATCTTTGGCGCGTTGGGCAATGCGGGCGTCAACATTCGCATGATTACGCAGAGCTCGGAAGAGATTAGTATTATTGTGGGCGTCGATAATGCCGACTTTGATCGCACAATTGGCGTCATTTATAACGGATTTGTTCGTGACGAAATGGTTTCGAGGTAACTATGGCTTTTGATCCAAACGGTAAGGTCGTTGCAATTCTTGGTGCTACCGGCGTTGTTGGTGCCCAGATGATGCAGTGCCTTGAAGAGCGTAATTTTCCTATCAAGGAGCTGGTGCTTCTGGCATCTGCTCGAAGCGCTGGTAAAACTATCGAATTTGCTGGCCAGCAGATTGTAATTCGCGAAGCAACACCAGAGGCTTTTGAGGGTGTAGACATTGTCCTTGGCGCAGCTGGCGACGAACAGGCAAAAGAGCTGCTTCCTGAGGCAGTCAAGCGTGGATGCGTCTGCGTTGACAACTCCCATGCATTCAGAATGGACCCAAACGTTCCGCTGGTAATTCCAGAGATTAACGCCGAGGATATCAAGAACCATAACGGCATCATCTCTAATCCAAACTGTGCAACCATTATTGGCTTGGTACCTCTGTATCCTCTACATAAGGCAGCAGGTGCAAAGCGTATTATTGCTTCTACCTATCAGGCCGCATCAGGCGCTGGCCTTCCTGGTCTCACCAGCCTGAAGAATCAGATGGCTGACGTTGTTGCAGGTAGGGAAGTAACCGAGACCGCTCCTTTTGCATACCAGCTGGCAGTCAACCTGATTCCACAGATTGGCGGCTTTGATGAGGTTGGCTACACTTCCGAGGAAATGAAGATGCAAAATGAGGGTCGCAAGATCATGCACCTTCCTGATCTGCGCGTTAATTGCACCTGCGTCCGCGTTCCAACAATGCGCTCTCACTCTGAGTCCATCACTGTTGAGTTTGAGCGCCCTTTGAGTCCAGATGAGGCTCGTGCAATTCTTGAGGATGCTCCAGGAATCAAGGTTGTGGACAACCCAGCAGAGCTTCAGTACCCAATGCCTCTTGATACTTCTGACCAGGACCTTATCTATGTTGGTCGTATTCGCGAGGATCTCTCTGCTGATGAGGACACTCATGCACTGACATTCTTCTGCTGCGGAGACCAGATTAGGAAGGGTGCCGCAACAAACGCTGTCCAGATTGCAGAGTACCTGCTGTAATATCTGGCGTGCAGTCGTGCACGCATCATTTTCGTTGACCAAGTACCCGTTCGATTCTATTTCGTGGAATCGAACGGGTATTTTTGTGCGTCCGAGTGAAATTTTTCAGCGATAGAGTACCATTCGGCGGCAAAGTGGTAAAAAATGCGTTTAGTTGGAGTATCCAAAAATGCTTAGTTTCTATGCAAGCCATCTACCAGCAATTTTGCGTGGACAAAATTGTGGAAATTAGTATAAAATTTCTGAACTGGGTAAACGTAAGTGCCAAAACTCCGAAGTCCAAAAATTATCCCCAACTAAACGGGTTTTTTACCCAAAACAGTACCTCTCGTTTGATATATCAATTTCTTGATTAGTTTTCCTGCATATTGGCAAGTGTTTATGCAAAAATCAACTATCTAAATAGTTAAAACTTTTATTCGAACAGGTATTCTACTTTTACAGTAGCCATACAGTTTGGGGGCAAAAAGGGGGCAGCTGCAGTATAGGCCTAACAAAAAAGGTAGGCGGCAAGCCGTCTACCTGGAGTTTCTGGTGCCTCCTGCGCGATTCGAACGCGCGACCTGCGGTTTAGAAGACCGACGCTCTATCCAGCTGAGCTAAGGAGACATATAGCGTCGTTCATTATAGCAATAAGGACTGCAAATACGTTGCGCCATCAAAGATTTTCTTATCAGAAGAATGACAAAGGAAAAGAAAAGTGGCTACACTAAAAGCAGCTACACTGATTACAGGCTTACGTGAATGGAGACGCTATGTCTTACGATTTTGAATCACGCGTTGATCGTGCTGGTACTGGTTCTAGAAAATGGAACGTCATGTATGACGTTAATCCTGATGTAGCTCCTGGTATTCCACCTTTTTCTGTTGCTGATATGGAGTATCACACAGCCCCAGAGATTGTCGAGGGCCTCAAGGAATACATCAACGACGCAATCCTTGGCTATTCCATGCCAACCAATCAGATGAAGCAGGCTGTGTACAAGTGGATGAAGACTCGCCACAATTGGGACGTAAAACCAGAGTGGCTGCTCAACTCTTCAGGCGTGGTGCCTGCGCTCTTTGCATCTGTTGCCGAGTTCACCCAGCCAGACGAGGGTGTCATCCTATTTACTCCTGTCTACCATCCGTTCTACATGGCAGTTGAGGAGAATAACCGTGCGCTGGTAGAGTGCCCGCTTGTCCTGTCGGAGGGTCCTCACTACGATATTGACTTTGACCTGCTTGAGAAACTTGCCGCCGAGCCAAAGAACACCATGGTCATCCTGTGTTCACCCCACAATCCAAGCGGTCGCGTGTGGACCAAAGAAGAGCTCACGCGCATCGCAGAGATTGCGGTTAAACACAACCTCATCGTGGTTGCTGACGAGATCCACCACGACCTCATCATGCCAGGCTCTACGCATACCGTCTTTGAAACAATTTCCGATGAGGTCGCAGCGCGTACCATTACCTGCACAAGCGCTTCAAAGAGTTTCAACCTGGCTGGCACGCAGTTCAGCAACATCATCGTGAGCAATCCAGAACTGCGCAGCCGCCTCGAGAAGCGCCTGCAGGCCCGAGAGACCACCTCATGCAATCCAATCAGCTTCAAGGCCTGTGAGCTGGCTTACAGCAAAGGTGGGGCATGGCTGGACGCATGCATTAAGGCCGTCGACGATAACCAGAAGCTGGTCCTGGACTTCTTTGCTGCCAAGCACCCTCGAGTGAAGCTTGCGCCAATCACAGGAACTTACCTTCAGTGGCTTGACTTCAGAGATCTTGGTCTTACGCCAGAAGAGCTCGACCACCTGTTGCAGTTTGAGGCCCAGGTCTTCTTCACCGACGGCGTCTTCTTTGGCGAGGCCGCCCAAGGCTTCAAGCGCTGGAATTTGGCAGCCCCTCGGGTGGAGATTGAGGAAGCGCTGGATCGCCTGGACGCCGCGCTCACGGCCCACGGATTCTAAGCGCAGTCTTCGATTTCTACGCGCGCTGACTGTGGTTTCTTGGCGCCGCGCCACTGACATAACACCACATACCTTCACGTATGGCACATTCACTCAGATGCGGAGAAGCTCGTTCTTCTCCGCATTGTGTTTGGCGAGAAACCCGTCGTGCCGGCTGATTTCAAAGAAAATCAAAAAAGAGTTTGAAAAATCTGCGTTTCTCGCTTGCATCTTTTCCTGATTCTGTAATAATGATTTAGCTGCGTTTCATGAGGTGGCCAAATGGTGGGAGTAGCTCAGTTGGCAGAGCGACGGACTGTGGCTCCGTAGGTCGAGGGTTCGAGCCCCTTTTCCCACCCCATTCGAAACGTTAATTGGATCGTTAGCTCAGCTGGTAGAGCAGGGGACTCTTAATCCCAAGGTCCAGGGTTCGACCCCCTGACGATCCACCATTTGAATTTCAAACCCCGGCTTGCGTCGGGGTTTTATTTTTTTGTGAGTCGCTAGTTTCTAATTGTTTGTTGCGAGTGATTGCGTCATACTGAAGTCTCCATGATTTTATTGTAGTTCGGAGGACTCGCCGTGATTTACACAATGACGCTTAATCCCGCGCTTGACTATGTCATGCATCCAAACACATTGGACATGGGCTTTACCAACCGTTCTTCATCAGAAGAGTTGCACTGCGGTGGTAATGGTATTAACGTCTCCACGCTCTTAAAAGAGCTTGATAAGGTCACCGTTGCTATGGGCATTGTCGGTGGCTTTACAGGTGAATACCTGCTGAGTGATCTTCAGCGTCAAGGCATTCCAAGTAACTTCGTCAAGCTGGATTCAGGCTTTACCCGCATTAACGTCAAGCTTAACGGCATTGTTATGACCATGGTCAACGGCAATGGCCCACGCATTCCAGAGAAAAAGGTTGATGAGCTGCTGGAGCGCATGGATGTTGTTGGCGCAGGTGACACCCTGGTTCTTACCGGTTCTATTCCAAGCTCGCTTCCAGAGGATATCTACACTCGCCTTATGGCTCAGCTTGCTGGTCGCGGTATTCAGTTTGTTGTTGACGCTCCTGGTCAGCTGCTTATGGAGGCCATTAAGGCTCAACCATTCCTGATCAAGCCTAACAACCACGAGGTCGGCCGTATCTTTGGCGCAAACCCAGAGACTCCAGAAGAGTGCATTCCATTTGCAAAGAAGCTCCAGGACGGCGGCGCTCGCAACGTTATCGTTTCTTGCGGCGGTGCAGGTTCGCTGCTCCTAGACGAGTACGGTACTGAGCACATTGTCCCAACTGCAAAGATTCGCCTTGTTAACGCAACTGGCGCTGGTGACTCCATGGTTGCAGGCTTTTTGGCAAAGACCACCGCTGGCTACGATTACGACACTGCGCTTATCTACGCTTCTGCTTGCGGTACGGCAACTGCAGCAAGCCGAGGAATCGCAAAGCGCGCAACCATCGACCGCGTTGTCACCGCTCTTTACAAGAAGATGGGCCGAGAAATGCCTGCTTCTATTGCAGAAGAAATTCAGCTTGCTCGCCAGAAAGAGGAGAACCGCGAGAGCAAGTCTTCTTGGCTTGCAGATTCTGAGTAGTAATCGCAGCTAGAA
>JABZHD010000044.1 GCA_015259045.1 Atopobium sp.
AAGGGCTGCACACTGTTCAACGGCGTGGAATAAATCAACGGAGCCAACTGAGCGGCCAGAACCACGAGCAACACCGTCTTGGATGGTAAACAAAATACAAGGCACGTGATAGCGATTAACAATTCTTGAAGCAACAATGCCCTTTACGCCCTCATGCCAGCCCTCTTTGGCAAGCACAATTGCGTGGCCGCCGTCGTAAATTTCTTTTGCCTGCTCAAGTGCCTCATCGGTAAGCTTTGCCTCAATAGCACGACGCTCGGCATTAATCTCTTCTAGCTTGCCAGCAAGAATGGTTGCCTCTTCAGCGTCTTCTGTAAGAAGAAGGTCAAGCGCGATATCAGTGGTACCCATACGACCCGCTGCATTAAGGCGAGGAATAATAGAAAATGGCAGATTATCTGCAGAAATCTGAGCAATATCTTGACCAGCAACAGCAGCTAGAGCCACGAGACCTGGACGAAGACCTTTCTGGAGGCGCTTAACACCTTCAGAAACAAGCGCACGATTCTCTTTGTTGAGCATCATCATGTCAGACAGTGTGCCCAACATAGCAACATCAATGTAATCAAGCCAAAGCTGAGGCTGATCTTGAAGCTGTCCTAAAACCTGCACCAGCTTAAGGGCAACGCCTGCACCAGCAAGTTCTCTGGAAGGACAATCCTCAACAAGCTTTGGATCAGTTACTGGAACACCCTGGGGCACCAAATCTGCAGGCTCATGGTGATCGGTGACAACAACATTAATCCCCTGCTGTAAAAGCCAAGCAACTTCTTGAGCAGCAGCAATGCCGTTATCTACCGTAATAATTAAATCTGGCTTTCTATCTTGCAAAACTCTTGCAAGAGCCTCTTTTGAAAGTCCGTATCCCTCACCAAAACGATGCGGAATATACGGCAAAACATCTGCTCCCAATCGACGTAAAGCCAGAGTAAGCAGACATGTTGAGCTCATGCCATCAACATCAAAATCACCAAATACGGCAATCTTTTGATGCTCAACAATTGCCTTATGAACACGGGCAGCAACCTCAGCCATTCCCGGAATGCACTGTGGATCCAGCCAATCTCTTTGCAAAGATGGCGAGAGGAACTCTTGAGCTGTAGCTACATCAGTAAATCCACGCGCTACTAGTACACGAGCAACAAGTGAAGTGACATGCAATTCTTTTTCAAATAACGACTCTAGATATACGTCTTGTGTAAGAACACTCCAACGAGTGCTTTTCTCGATGCCGGGCATCATGTCCTCTTTTCTGTGGCGGCAGAGCCAGCCAGGGGCGCCTTGGGCACCCGCGAATGTTTATCCCTTTTATTCTACCCGTGTCACCGGACAAAAAATGACTAGCCCACAAATTAGTGAGCTAGTCATAAAAAATTTAAATCAAAGTTGCTTGCGCGGAGCTATCAAGATTTCTTGCACAGCGCTATCAAGAAGACGGGTTTCTCGCCAGGCGAACTTAGAAATCAACCACGCCGTCAGAGTTTTCCCACTCTTCAACAAAATCGCTATACGTACCTGCGAGGATTGCCTCGCGTGCCTGGCGCATCAGCTCAAGCAAGAAGTAAATATTGTGCATAGAAAGCAGCTGTCCGCCCAGCATCTCGTGCTGTTTAACCAGGTGATTGATGTACGCGCGAGAATAACCGCCCGTACAGACAGGACAGGTGCACTTGGCATCAAGAGGACCCGCATCAGCAAAGTACTTAGCGTTCTTGAGGTTCATGCGGCCCTCATGGGAAAACGCGGTACCCATACGTGCGGTGCGCGTTGGAAGCACGCAGTCAAACATATCAATGCCGCAGGCAACGCCGCGAATAAGCGTGGATGGATTGCCAACGCCCATCAGGTAGCGAGGCTTATTGCGAGGCATGTAATCGGCGCAAAGTGGCGCCAACGTCTCAAACATGACCTCGTGAGGCTCTCCAACGGAATAGCCACCAATGCCATAACCAGGGAAATCGCCAATCGACTCAAGGTGCTCAATGGAGCGCTTGCGCAAATCAAGGTGCATGCCACCCTGAACAATGCCAAAGAGCGCCTGATCAGGACGGGTATGAGCCTTGAAACACCTTTCGGCCCATGCACTTGAAAGTTCAACTCCGCGCTCAACTTTTTTGCGCTCGGCAGGATAGCCTACGCACTGATCAAGCTGCATAACAATGTCTGCACCAAGGTTCTGGGCAATCTGCATGTTAGTTTCTGGCGTCCAATATGACCAGGCACCGTCGTAATCAACCGCACGGAATTTAACACCCTCGTCAGAGAGCTTCATGAACTCCTCGTGACTGAAGACCTGAAATCCGCCGGAATCCGTCAGAATTGGTCCATGCCACTGCATAAAATCATGCAGGCCACCCATCTGCGCCACCAGCTCATCTCCTGGGCGCTGAGACAAATGGTACGTATTTGCCAGAATAATCTTGGCACCAAGGTCACGGACGGTATCGGTCATCAAACCTTTAACGGTTGCCTTAGTACCAACCGGCATAAAAATAGGCGTTGGAATATCACCGTGAGGCGTGTGGAAGATACCGGCACGCGCATGTGTCTTGGGATCTTCAGCGAGAAGTTCGTAGGTAAACCAAGAATCTTCTTTTTTCTCTGCCCAATTTTCTGTGTGTACGCAGGAAATGTTGGTGGTAAAACCCTGTGCTTTTTTGGAGCCGTCTGGCATGTAACCTCGATTACAACGTGCGGAGAGCATCAACCAAAGCTGTCTTACCCTCTGTTTTCTGGTCTTTCATTTTTATCACACGTGCAGGACATCCCGCTACCACAGCATTTGCTGGAACGTCCTCAACTACCACGGCACCTGCTGCAACAACAGCGCCTTCTCCAACACGAATGCCCTCGATAACCACGGCGTTTGCGCCAATAAGAACGTTATCCTCAACGATAACTGGAGTAGCAGATGCAGGCTCAACAACGCCAGCAAGAACAGTACCAGCACCAATGTGGCAGTTCTTACCAACGGTTGCGCGACCACCCAGAACAGCACCCATGTCAATCATGGTGCCCTCACCAATAACAGCACCAATATTAATAACAGCGCCCATCATAATGACGGCATTGTTGCCAATCTCAACGCGCTCACGAATCAGTGCACCTGGCTCAATACGTGCGTTTACGTCCTTCATGTTCAGCAGAGGATCACCGGAGTTTCGACGGTCATTCTCGATATCAAAATACTCAAATGCGTCTGCATTCTGCTCAACAACACTCTTGAGCTCGGACCAATCGCCAAAGACTACCTTTGAGGTGCCCTCACCATACACGCGAGAAGATCCGTAAGACACAGAAGCACCCTCGCGCTCTCTGACGTAAAGCTTAATGGGGGTCTTCTTCTCTGAAGTGGCAATGTAGTTAATAATTTCCTGGGCGTCCATGCGCGTCCTTTCCTAATCAAACAGGCGCTGACCTGCAAAGGCCAGCACATGCGGTTATCCAAAAATCAACTCTTCAAAGGTATAGAAACCTGGAGTTTTTGTAAGCAATTTCTCAGCACACGCAACAGCTCCGTTCACAAAAATCTGACGAGACGTTGCGCGATGAGTCAGGCAAACTTCCTCATCCTGTCCAAAGAAATGCACCTCATGAGTGCCAGCCACCGTGCCGCCTCTGAGGGCAAACACGCCAATCTCGTCCTTAGTGCGCGCTCCACAGAAACCCTCGCGGCCGGAAACAACGGGGCGAGTTCCCTCAGGATCAATAGCAGCGAGCAGCAGCTTTGCTGTGCCGGACGGAGCGTCAACCTTCTGGTTATGATGCGTCTCCACAATCTCGGTGTCCCAGCCGTTAAGCGCCTCAGCAGCCATAGCCACCGCACGCCTCAACACGGCAACACCCACCGAATAGTTTGCCGCGTGAATCACCGGCACGCTCTCCCCCAGCTGCTTCAGCTCCAAAAGCTGCTCTGGCGAGAAACCCGTTGTGCCAGAAACCAGCGCGCACCCGCGCTCACGCACAAATCCGACAACAGCATCAAAGGCAGCAACGCCAGAGAAATCCACAACCACATCAGGCGTCTGCTCAACGGTACTCAACTGATTGATATTCTCGTGACCAAACGCACCAAGTACCTCAAAACCGTGAGCAATCAGGGTTTGCTCGATGAGCTTTCCCATCTTGCCAGTACCAATTACTACTGCACTAGGCATCAAGAAGACCAGCCTTTCTCATAGCGTTTTCAAGCACCTCGGCGTGCTCATCAGTCATCTTCCACAGAGGTAGACGGTAATTTTCTTCCATAAGTCCCATACGAGCCAGAGCGGCCTTGACAGGAATTGGATTGACCTCGCAGAAGAGGGCGTGTACCAGGTCAAGATACTGAAGCTGAAGCTCGCGAGCAAGAGAGACCTCACCACGGTGCCATGCAACTACCAGGTCATGAACCATCTTTGGATCAAGGTTAGACCAAACAGAAATAACACCAGAAGCACCAAGAGAAAGCAGTGGAACAATCATGTCATCATTTCCGGACCACATAGTAAAGTCATCGCTCAAATAACGAGCAACCTTTGTTGCGTACGCAATGTCTCCAGAAGCCTCTTTAATACCCCATGCATTTGGATGCGCTGCAAGCCTCTGAACGTTGCGCTCAGAAATTGAGCAGCCCGTTCTACCAGGAATGTTATACAAAATACAAGGAACATCAACGCGATCTAATACATACGAGAAGTGCTGGTAGATGCCCTCTTCGTTACTCTTGTTGTAGTAAGGAGTAATCAGCAGCAGGCCATCAACACCTGCCTTCTCTAGGGCCTCTGCTTTGCGCAAAGACTCAGCAGAAGAGTTGGAGCCAGCACCGCCAATAACAGGAATTCTACCCTGAGCTCGAGCAAGAATTGCCTTAACTACCTCGATGTCCTCCTCGTCTGTCATGGTTGAGGACTCGCCGGTAGTACCAAGAGCGAGAATACCGTCAATTCCCTGTTCAATCTGGAAGTCTACAAAGTGCTCAAGTGACTTGAAATCAACATTTCCCTGAGCATCAAATGGGGTTACTAAAGCGGTGATTGCACCAGTCAAATTCTTCATGTCCATAGTTTTTCTCGCCCTCTAACGTGTGGTGTTTATAGTTGTTTGTTGCGCAAGATCAGAAAAATCAGAGCCATCAAATACAAGCGTTGCAAAGTAATCAGCCTCGGTCTCGGCGCGGCGAATAAGCTGCACGGATCCATCTTCTAGAAGCAGCAGCTCAGCGGAGCGCAGACGGCCGTTGTAGTTATAGCCCATCGAGAAACCATGAGCGCCCGTATCGTGAATAAACAAGAGGTCACCCACAGCTACCTCTGGGAGCTGGCGGTTCTTTGCAAACTGATCGTTATTCTCGCAAAGTCCGCCCACAACGTTGTACGTATGAGTTGCAGGAGCGTCCTCTTTGCCCATAACAGTGATGTGATGATAGGCATCGTAGATTGCAGGACGCATAAGGTTTGCCGCGCAGGCGTCTACGCCTAGGTAGTGGCGATACGTCTCTTTTTGGTGCAAAACGCGGGTAACAAGCGCACCGGCGGGGCCCAAAAGCCAACGTCCAAGCTCGGTGTAAATGGCAACGTCTCCCATACCAGCAGGAACTAAGACCTCTTCAAAGGCGCGCTTTACACCCTGACCAATGGCCAAGACGTCAGGCTCAACCTGGTCTGGCTCATACGCCACACCAATGCCACCAGAAAGATCGATAAATCCAATATGAATATCAAGCTCTCTGTGCAGCTTAACGGCCAGCTCAAAGAGAACGCGCGCAAGGTTTGGATAGTAATCTTCCTCTTGAGCGTTACTAGCCAAGAATGCATGGAGGCCAAACTCAGTCACGCCTTTGGTTTTAAGATACGCAAACGTCTGGAATAGCTGCTCTTCTGTCATGCCAAACTTAGCATCATCGGGATTTCCAATAATGCCATTTTGCGATTCAAACACGCCACCAGGATTAAGGCGTGCGCACATGACCTGCGGCATGTTGCTTCCCACCGCTTCTTCAAGCGTTGTAAGCATATCGCCACCAGCGTCTAAGTTAATAATGGCTCCCAGCTCATGAGCGCGAGCAAAGTCAAGCACCGTAGTGTCATTTGACGAGAGCATAATGTTTTGACCTGTAACTCCACAGGCTTTTGCAAGGGTAAGCTCTGTGGCATTTGCGCAGTCACAGCCGCAACCAAGCTCTGCCAGCAACTTCACAATGTAAGGGTTTGGCGTGGCCTTCACCGCAAAGTACTCTTTAAAGCCAGTATTCCAACTAAAAGCCTCTTGCAAAAGCTTTGCTCGGCGAACAATTTCTGCCTTGTTATACAGGTGAAATGGCGTTGGATACGTCGTAGTGATTGCCTCTAGGGCATCTACAGAAACAAACGGTTTCTTACTCAAAGCTCCCCCTCAAATTGGGGGCGCAATACACCGTCAAAGTAGCACCCCCGAAATCTCGGACAGTCTTGCATGTATTTCATACAAGCCCACCTGACAACCACGCCTGATTGCCAAGTTCGGCGAACCTCGCCTCCTTCTGGGGTCACTGCCTGCCGACTAACCCAGAACCCATCGTGCTCGCTCCTCTATTGACAGTAAAACCCTACCACAGAAAGCTCTGTATTTGGGCTAGTTTTGTTCTTCTCGCAAAGTATTAACAAAAGTCTTAAGGCGAGAAAGGCCTTCTGTCAGATTCTTGTCTGAGGCAGCGTAACTAATACGCACGTACCCCTCGGCGCCGAAGAAAACACCAGGTACCAGTGCTACACCAAACTCCTTGATTGCTCGCTCACAAAACGCCTCAGAATCAAGGGCAAATTCCTTGATTGATGGAAATGCGTAGAAGGCACCTTCTGGCTCTTCAACAGGAAGTTTCATATCTTGAAGCGCAGAAAGTACAATCTGCCTGCGCTTTTGATAGTTTGTGCGCATAGGCGTGACATCGTAAGAAAGTGCATAGAGAGCAGCTGGCTGCAAAAATGAAGGAACAGAAGACACTAGCTGGGCGTGAACCTTTCCAATATCTGTCGCAAGCTCATCAGAGGTGGCAACCCAACCAAGTCTCCAACCCGTCATTGCCCATGGTTTGGAGAAACTATTTGTCACAATGCAGCGATCAGCTAAGTCTGGATAGAGCTCAACAAAACGTGGAACGTCCTCAACATAGGCAAGCTCTCTATAAACGTCATCACACAAAACATAAAAGCCGTGCTTGCGGGCCAGTTCTGCCACCGCATCAAGCGACTCTTTTGTATAAACACATCCCGTAGGATTGTTAGGAGAAGTCAGCACAATAAGCTTTGTCTTCTCTGAAATCTTTGACTTAAGTTGCTCAGCATCAATTTGGAAATGATTGTCACTGGTATCAAGCGGCACAACTACACCACGATTAAGCTGGCAGAGTGTTTTGTATACCAGATACGCTGGTTCAGGAATGATAACTTCATCGCCTGGATTCATAAGGGTCAGCATAGTTGCAGAAATGGCTTCCGCAGCTCCCACGGTAACTACAATACCGTCTGGACCGACCTTCATACCACGTGCAGACTCCCAGGCAGCAATGGCCTCCCTAAGTTCAAGAGTACCAACGTTGGGTGGATAATGCGTGTTTCCAGCTGCAAGTTCTCTGTCTACTAAGTTGCAAATAGGGGTTGGAGTATCTTCTCCCGGCTCTCCAATAGTTAAAGAAATACATCCTGGTGTCGCAGCAGCAAGTGCCGAGAACCGCCTGATACCAGAGGGTTTGAAAAGCTCTAGTGTTGTAT
>JABZHD010000045.1 GCA_015259045.1 Atopobium sp.
CCAGTGGCTGTGGCCAGCTGTTCATGGTCTATAAGCGTCATATCATTGATGGAAAGACGAAGTCGTGTCATGCACACTTCGTTGTGAGTTAAGTTTTTTGAGCCGCCTATTGCATTTAGGATCTCGTGAGCAATAGCATTGCCGTCCATTGGATATCTCCCCAAGCATGACCACATATCAAACACTTAACCGTTTGACTTGGTCTAGCATCCTTGTAGTCTTATGAATACACACCTACGAGGCATAAGTATAGGGGCTTTAACATGCCAAAATTCAAAATCTACAAACCATCCGGTGAACGGTTAAAAAATAACTGCGAACGCTTACTGTTATGCTTAAAGCGTGTCGAGAAGACCCTTGGCATCTACGTCTGGACTACCGAGACAAGAAAAGGTTACGTCAGCCCATGCTTCATAGAGCGGAATACGTACTGCAGCAAGATTCTGTATGCCAACACTTTGTGAGAGTGGTCTTCCTGTAAGAGCCAATTCTTCAAGCGGGCGCGTAAGGTAGACAAGCTTGCTGTTTTGACGGAGGAGCTGGTAGTTTGAAGGTGTAACAACTACGCCACCTCCACAAGAGATCACCGCACCACTCATGCTGGAAATCTCTTGAATTACCTCATGTTCTAGATGCCTAAATGCTGTTTCACCGTGTGTTTTTAGGTAGGTTCCCGCTTCGCAGTGAGCTTTCTGTTTGATGAGAAGGTCAGTATCTATCCATGGACGATTTAAGAGTTTTGCCAGCACCTCTCCCGTAGAGGTTTTTCCAACTCCCGGCATACCAATAAGTACAATGTTTTCTTTTGAAGCATGTAGCTCACGCGAGATGTTTTCTATCTGGGAGCCTGATACATCTTTTCCCAAAAAGAGCGAGCTTGCTCTAGCTGCTTGAGCTACCAGCATTTTTAAACCATTTGCATTGAGTATTCCAAGACTTTCTGCATCTAAAAGTAGCTGAGAGCGCAGCGGATTATAAATAAGATCAATCACGCATTGTAGGGAAGTAAAAGCAGCGAGGCCATCTTTTGAAAGAGGAGAAACACCAGCATGTGGGAACATTCCTACTGGCGTTGCATTGACAAGAAGACTAGCGTCATAGTGGAGTTTAAGCTGGTCATAGGTAATTGCGCGGTCAACATATAAAGAACTTTCGTGAGGGTTTCTGGAGACTCCCACAACATATGCACCGCCTTTTTTGAGTGCACAGCAAATTGCCCTGCCAGCGCCACCAAAGGCTCCTAAAACAACCACTATCTTTTTGTTCAAGTTGACCTTGAGGCTTTTTACCAGATACTCAAAGCCATACACATCGGTGTTGTCTGCTGCTATAAAACCATTTGCATCTTTTACCAGGGTATTTGCCGCTCCTATAGCTTGTGCATCCTCAGAAGCTGAGTCCGCAAGAGCGCAGGCATCCTTTTTGTAAGGGATAGTAACGTTCAAGCCCTGCCAAGGTTGGTCTTTGAGAAAACCTTTCAGCTCAGAAGCAGAAAGCTCATGAAGCTGGTAGGGAAATGACCCCAACTTTTCATGAATTGCTGCCGACCAACTATGAGAGAGTTTCTCACAATAAGGCCGTAAGGAGCAAGAGGGGCTGTAAGGTTACTTGAACCTTGTTGTACAGTTTTAGAACTCACGAGATGTCTCCTGAACTGCCTTTGCAGCGTTCATCAAAACCTCAAGCAACTCTAAAGCATACGGTTCAAGTTCATTAGAAACAGTGGCTTTAACTTGTTCTCTTTTGGCATCTTCTCTTGAGGAATCAAGAACAGTGAGGTCCTGCTCCTTTTTGTAAGCACCAATTTGTTTGGCAACTGCAATCCTCTGCTCAAAGAGGTCAAAGATTTGCGCATCAATTGAATCGATTTCCTGGCGAAGCGTTTCTAGCTGACTAGTCATTGTGATATCCGTTCTGCTCAGAGGACCAGGAATATAAGGTGTCGAGAAGAGCTAGTGCAAAAGCGCTTTCAACACAGGGAACAGCGCGCAAAACTGCAGTTACATCATGCCTGCCTTGAACAATTAGCTGCTCTGGTTCCATAGTTTGAAGGTTTACCGAGTTCTGTGGAAGCCCAATGCTCGAGATAGGTTTTAACGCACATCTAAACCAGATAGGAGCGCCTGTTGAAATACCACCCAGAATACCTCCAGCATGATTGGTGGTTGGCACAACGGAGCCGTTACGCACCTCATAGGCATCATTATTCTCAGAGCCAAGTAAATTGGCAACATCCATGCCGCTACCAAATTCTATGGCCTTAACAGCGGGAACACCAAAGACCGCAGTAGAGATGGTATTTTCAAGCCCATGGAAATGAGGGCACCCAATACCTGCAGGAACACCCGTTGCCGCACATTCTATGATGCCGCCAACAGTATTTTTCTCTGAGCGCAGCTGCGTAAGGAGTGCACTGGTTTTCTCGCCAGCTTGAGCATCAAGGAAAGGAAGCGCTTGAGGATCAGCTTGGAGCAGCTGATCCATTTGGTAAGCAAGTAGCTTGCTGGCCTCAAGTGAGTTGTTTACGAGCTCAAGGGGAGTATCGCTGACGTCCTTTATTTTGAGAACGTGAGCTGCAATAGTAATGCCTTGAGCTTGCAAAATCTGGAGCGCTATGCCTCCCGCAATGCAGAGAGGGGCGGTGAGGCGGGCGGAAAAATGTCCTCCACCCGTTTGCTTATAGGTGTCTCCCCATTTTGCCCAGGCAGAGAAATCGGCGTGTCCTGGTCTGGGGACAAGCTTTGTAGCTGTGTAATCTTGTGGACGAACGTTTGTGTTAGGTAGCTCCGCCGTGAGCGGGGAGCCATCTAGAATGCCTTCTGCTGAAATTCCAGAGACAAACTGTGGATTGTCAGCCTCTTTACGCGGGGTATCCCACGGATGCGATGGAGATCTTCTTTGAAGGAATGCCTTGAGAGCTGCTAAGTCAACGGCAAAACCAGCAGGTAAACCTTCAATAGTGCAGCCGATTTTTGGAGCATGAGACTCGCCAAAAATAGATACTTTTACTGTTGTCCCAAAAGTTGAGGTCATCATTTATGACTCCATACTGTGGCAGACGCCACCAAGCTGCTTGAAGTGCTCAAAGAAGAGCGGATACGACTTATTGATTGCCTCGGCATGGGTGATTATGACAGGACCCGTTGCATACGAAGCCAAAATAGTTGCCATCATCACCATGCGATGATCATTGCACGAGTCCACAATGCAGCTGGCGGGCTGTTTTCCTCCCGTGATAATAAGCTCCGTTTGATCGTCAGAGAGCTCAACGGTCACACCAAATGCCCTAAGTACGCTGCAAATACTTTGAACGCGGTCGGACTCTTTAAGATGAAGGCGCTGAATATTGGTAAGCCTACTTGTTCCAGGGATAAACGCAGCTAATGCAGCAAGTACCGGAGCAAGATCGCACACCTCGGAGACAGAAATGGTAAACGGCCGCAGGTGATCCATCATACAAGCTGCACCTTTTTGCTGGCGAGAAACACGTGCGCCCACAAGCGATAACGCGGCCAAGATAGCTCTATCTCCCTGGACACTTTGCATGGAGAGCCCTGTGACTTCTACTCCTTGTCCAATTGCTCCAGCGGCAAGCCATGGTGCAGCGTTTGACCAATCTCCTTCGATTGAATAAACGCCTGGACAAACGTAGTGTTGAGGTTTAATGGTATAGGTGGCATTCTTTGCATCAAATTCAGTGGTGATGCCAAAGTCTTTCAATACGTGCTCTGTGATAGCCAGATAGTCTTTTGATTGGACGGACCTTGTAATTTGTATCGTTGAAGATTCATTCAACAAAGGCAATGACAGCAAAAGTCCAGAAATAAATTGGGATGAGATATCTCCTGGTAGCTCAAATAAACCGCCAATAAGTTTGCCCGAAACCTCAAGGGTCTTCTCGTCTTGCCAGCTAAAAGACATACCATGGGCAGAGAGTTCTGAGACAAGCGGCTCTAGGGGTCGAGAAAAGAGTTTTCCTTCTGCAGAAATTGTGGCGTTTACGTTTAGCACGCCCAGAAGGGGGAGTAAAAACCTGAGCGTGGTGCCAGATTCTTTGCAGTTAATTTGCACGTTTTGAGGGCGATTTTGCTCTTTTGCAGGGACAACTCTAAACCCCTGTTTAGTTCTAGCGATAGTGGTGCCTAAAGCTTTAAGACAATCAACAGTTACTTGAATGTCCTCTGAGATGTAAGGACAGGTAACGTTGGTAGTGCCGTTTGCAAATGAAGCGCAGATGAGCGCGCGATGAGCGCATGATTTTGACGGGATGGCTTCTACCGTTCCAAACAAATCATGAGGAGTTATTGAAACATCCATTTTTCACATGCTCCGTATCTAATTGCTTGATGTAAGAATACCGCAGTTGAGTGTCAGAGAAGGATATGGTTAAAATTGTTTGAAGATTGAAGGAGGAAGCAAGTGAATAAGCCTTTTAGTGCCGTAACTCAGGTTTTACGTGGCTATATGTACAATCAGGTTAAAGCTGTCGTTGAGGTTCTT
Source organism: Atopobium sp. (assembly GCA_015259045.1). Classification (GTDB taxonomy): domain Bacteria; phylum Actinomycetota; class Coriobacteriia; order Coriobacteriales; family Atopobiaceae; genus Lancefieldella. The sequence continues at coordinate 4,501 of JABZHD010000045.1, forward strand.
GTTGATTCTCCTGTACATAACGTTGAAGTAACCATGAACACTCCAGAAGCTGCCTCGTTAATTCAGAAGCTGTCCAGTGAATATAGCTCTGATATCAATATCGGCGCTGGTACCGTGCTTACTCTTGAAGATCTGCGGACGGCTCATAAAGCTGGCGCTACGTTTGTTTTAGCACCAACACTGCTTTCTGAAGAGATGTTTGATTACTGTAAAGAGCATGAGATTTTGAGTGTTCCGGGAGCGTTTACGCCAACAGAGATTGCTCATGCATTTGCTCTTGGCGCAGATATTGTCAAAGTATTCCCCGCAAATGAGGTTAGCTATGGGTACGCTAAAAAGGTATGCGAGCCTTTAGGAAACTTACCGCTTATGGCGGTTGGTGGCGTTACAACAGATAATCTTGCTGATGTATTTGCAGGTGGATATGCTTATGTAGGAACTGCTAACGGCATCTTCAACAAAAACGATATCTTAGCTGAAGACAAGACTTCTCTAAAACAGTCAGTACGTAAGCTTGTAGAAGAGTTGGAGCGTCTAGGACGTTAGTCTTCTTTTGCTAGCTCAATCAGCTGTTTAAGTTCTGTAAATGATTTGCGCTCAATGCGAACATCACCAATGCCATAGATAAGCGCCATATCAATTGAATCTGCGTGGCTTTTCTTGTCATGAAGTGCTGCGCTGTAAAGTTCTTCCACAGTAAATGAAGTGCTGGTAGGAAGGTTATATGACTGCGTAAGTGTAATGATGTTCTCTGCGTCTTCAACAGAACAAAGACCAAGCTTGGAACAGGCTTTTGCCAACATGGAAGTTCCAGCAGCCACACAGGAGCCGTGTCCAAGTTCAAAGTTGCTGAGCGTCTCAATAGCATGGCCAAGTGTATGGCCCAGATTGAGCAATTTTCTAGACCCTGCTTCTTTGAAGTCTGCTTCAACGATTGACTTCTTTATTTCGATACACGTTTGAATGAGCTCTTGCTTATGTGGCACGTCGATGACCTGCACAGGGTTTCTCGCCAGAGAAATTTTATTGAAGAGCTCATGTCCAGAAAGAACGCCATATTTAATAAGCTCTCCGCAGCTATCTTGCAAGAGGGGAGTCGGAATAGAGTTCAGCAGCTCAAGGTCAACAATAACCGCCCTGGGGTTATAGAAGGCTCCAACAAGATTTTTGCCAAACGGTAGGTCAATAGCGGTTTTACCACCAATTGAGGAGTCAATCATTGCCAAAAGCGAGGTGGGAACGTGGATGAGCGCGCAGCCGCGCATGTAGGTTGCTGCAGCAAATCCCGCAAGATCGCCAATAACGCCTCCACCAAGAGCTACAACAATGTCTTCTCGCGTAAAACGATTTTCTGCCAGGACGCTTACCAGCTTTTGATATGACTCAAATGATTTTGCATGCTCACCTGTGGGAACTTCGGCAGTTGTGACAGAAAAGCCAGCTGACTTTAACGAGGCGAGAAGTTCTGTGCCAAAGAGCTTGTTCAAATTTGTATGAGTGACCACAAGAATCTTTGACCCTGAGGTGCAGGAATGGAAGAGCTTACCAGCCTGCGTAAGCAGGTGATACCCTACATGAATTTGATATGAGTCGGATGTTAGGTCAACAGAAATAGTATTCATGAGCTCCTCATTTGCTGGTTGAATTCATTTTAGCATGGGAAAATACCAGAAGAAAATTACGCAAACCGTTACAAAAGGCAGTAAGTAGGCTGGGGTATACTTATGCACCATGACTCCGTAGCTCAGTGGATTAGAGCGTTTGCCTCCGGAGCAAAAGGTCGTGGGTTCGAAACCCACCGGGGTCACCACGTGCAAAAAACCGGCCATCACTGACTGGAGATTGTTTATATGTCATTGCAGGGTACTGAAGGCAAGAGTAGCAAACGTTTTGAAGAAACGTATGAAGGTCTGACGTCAAAAGAAGTTGCAGAGAGAGTATCTGCGGGTAAAGTCAATACTAATACAGACGTCAAAACCAAATCTATTGCTCAGATTATTGCAGAGCACAGCTTTACGCTCTTTAACATAGTTAATGTTTTGATGGCGCTGCTTGTTGTTGTAACGGGACAGTACAGAAATGCACTGTTCATGAGCGTAGTTCTTGCAAACCTGGTCATTGGTATTGTGCAAGAGATTCGTGCAAAACGCATGATTGACCGCCTGTCTCTTATGACAGCTCAGAGTGTTTGTGTAATTCGTGACGGAAAAGATACCTTTATCAAACCAGACGAGCTTGTCATTGATGATCTTGTGCGCTTAAAGACAGGCGATCAAATTCCTGCTGACAGTATTCTTGTATCAGAGCACGTAAGCGTTGACGAAAGCCTTCTAACTGGTGAGGCAGAGCCCGTGCAAAAGACTACAGGAGATGAGCTTCTCTCTGGTAGTTTTGTCGAGAGGGGCAGTCTTGTTGGTAGGGTATGCCGTGTAGGTCAGGAAGGTTATGCTGCGCGTATTAACGCAGAAGCTAAGTTTGTAAAAGAGATCAATTCAGAGATTCTTACCACCATTAAGTCGATTATTCGCGCAGGTTCCATTGCATTGATTCCGCTGGGTATTGGTCTTTTTGTTCGTACCTATTTCATTGGTAACGCCGATTTAAATGAAGCGCTTCTTTCGATGATTGCTGCCGTTATTGGCATGATTCCTCAAGGACTCGTTCTTCTCACCAGCTCGGTTCTTGCTATTGCAACTATTAGGCTTGGCCAGAAAAATGTTTTGGTTCAGCAGCAATACTGCATCGAAACGCTGGCACGCGTAGATACCCTTTGTTTGGACAAGACGGGCACTATCACCACGGGAAACATGGAAGTTGCTCGTGTTTTGGATGCTTCGTTTACGCCAATTAGTGAGGCTGCGGGTGCTTTGCAAGCGGCTGTAAACGTTGTCGGCGCAAACAAAGATGACGCTAACGATACGGCTACAGCAATCCTTGCGTACGCATCCAAGCAGGGGATTCAAAGCAAACGTTCTTCTCGCGTTGTGGCGTTTTCTTCTAAGAGAAAGTACTCCGGCTGCGTCACTGAGGACGGACAGGCATTTGTTATCGG
>JABZHD010000046.1 GCA_015259045.1 Atopobium sp.
CGTTGTCGTAAGCGCCATTGTAGACCCATGGGTCACTACCTTGTCTTTTGTTGTTGCACTAGCAATGAGAATTCAAGGGCAAATCGTTCAGATTTGGCGAGAAAATCAGGCTCGCATCAGGCGCACTCCAAGTTCGTCCCGAACTCGTCCAAGCTCGTACCGCCCGCCTGGCGAGAAACCCGTCCACTCCCAGCATTTCCGCACAAGAAACCCGGTATCCACACGAAGTAGATACCGGGTAGAAATCGCTTTGCGACCCACACGCGCCGCTGACCTGCGGGGTTGCCGCCATTGCACGCGGCGTTGACCTGCGGGGTTGCCGCCATTGCACGCGGCGTTGACCTGCGAGGTTACAGGTTGAAGTCGCCACCGAAGATATCGGAGACAGGGCGGTCGGTGTAGACAGCGTAGATTGCCTCGGCAATCTCGTTTGCGATGGTAATCGTCTTGATCTTGGAGCCTTCCTGGTTTGCTGCTGCACAAGGAATTGCGTCGGTAACCACGCACTCCTCGATAGGAGCGTTGTTGAGGCGCTCGATTGCAGGACCAGAGAAGACGCCGTGGGTAGCGCAGACGTAGATGTCGCCCGCACCCATTTCCTTCAGCTTAACAACGGAAGCGCAGAGGGTACCTGCGGTATCAATCATGTCGTCGTTAACAATGCAGGTCTTGCCCTTGATGTCGCCGATGATGCCCATAACAGCACTCTCGTTGTGGCGAGGACGGCTCTTATGTGCAATAGCAAGGCCGCAGTCTAGATAGTCGGAAAGTTTCTTAGCAGCCTTTGCGCGACCCATATCAGGGGAGACAACAACGGTATTCTCCCAGTCAAATGGCTTGCTCTTGAAGTAATCGCCCAGAAGGTAAAGAGCGGTCAGGTGAGAAACAGGAATGTCAAAGAAGCCCTGAATCTGACCCTGGTGCAGGTCAAGGGTGATAACGCGGTCAACGCCAGCGTTCTCAAGCAAGTTTGCCATCAGGCGAGCAGTAATAGGCTCGCGAGCAGCAGCTTTGCGGTCCTGACGAGCATATGCGTAGTGAGGGATAACTACGGTAAAGCTGTTAGCAGATGCGCGTTTTGCAGCGTCAGCAACAATCAGCGTTTCCATAACCAGGTCGTTGACGTTGACACCTGCCAAAGACTGAATGAAGAAGACCTCGTCGCCGCGGACAGACTCGTCAAAGCGAGCGTAGATTTCTCCGTTAGCAAACTTCTCGAGGAGAAGACCTTGTAGCTCTAGGTGAAGAATGTCTGCAACCTTACGAGCCAGTTCAGGGTTACCTGTACCGGTGTAGAGCTTGATATTTCTAGCAACTAACAGTGGTTCACTCAGGTTCTCGAACATCTAGTCCTCTTTCTCAAGCTTGTGACGCCTCTGGGCGGCGTATCCCTCAACAATTTTCTGCTCAGAGCGCTCGAGTGCAAGCGCATCTGCTGGTACATCCTTTGTGATGCACGAACTTGCCCCCACAAGTGCGCCATCACCAATTGAGACGGGTGCCACCATCATGGTATCGGATCCAACAAAGACGTTGTTGCCAATGTTGGTCTTGAACTTGTGGTAACCGTCGTAATTGCACGTAATTGAACCTGCGCCAATGTTGACGCCGGAGCCCATGGTTGTGTCACCAATGTAGGAGAGGTGAGGAACCTTGGAGCCCTCGCCGATAGTTGAATTTTTGATTTCAACGTGGGTGCCTGCCTTGGCGTGAGGCATAAGGTGAGTGCCTGGGCGCAGGTACGCGCGAGGACCGCAGGTAGCAAAGTCGTCTACCTGTGCGTTGATAGCAACAGTCTCGTCAATAACAGCGTCGTTACCAACAGCCGTATCAGTCAGACGAGTGTTAGGGCCTACCACGCAATTCTCGCCAATCGAGGTTTTGCCGTAGAGCATGGTCTGTGGGAGAACCTCGGTGTCCATACCAAGCGTGACCTCGGGGCCAATCCAAACGGAGGTTGGATCCAGCATGGTGACGCCCTGGTTCATCCAGTGCTCGTTGATACGCTCCTGCATGATGCGGGTAGCAACGGCAAGCTCGGAGCGGGAATTGACACCTAGCGCCTCTTTGTAGTCGTCGACGTGGACGGCAGCAACAGGCTCGCCTTGGCTGACGTAAAGGCCCACCATGTCGGTAATGTAGTACTCGCCCTGAACGTTGTCATTGCCGAGAAGATCGATGTTTGCGGTTAGTCTTCCGCCACAGAAGCAGTACACGCCGACGTTGCATTCACGTTCTTGCTCGCGCTGCTCAGGCGTAGCGTCTTTGTGCTCAATAATGGCAGTTACCTGGCCGTTAGAAGAAATGACGCGACCATATCCGGTTGGATCTGGTGGCGTCATCGTAAGTACGGTACATGCGTTGTGGTGAGCTTTAGTTTCTGCAACAAGGTCCAGAATAGACTGTGCGCGCAACAGAGATGCGTCACCGTTGATAACAACAACGGGTCCCTTGAAGCCACCAAGAGCATCCTTAACAACCTTGACGGCGTGGCCGGTGCCAAGACGCTCGGTCTGGGCAACATACTCAAGGTTAGGGAAGCAAGAAAGTGCAGATTTAACCTCGTCAGCGTGGTTACCAACAACCACAATGACGCGGTCAGCGCCAGCAGTAATTGCAGCGTTGACACTCCACCAAACAAGTGGTTTATCTAGTAATTTGTGCACAATCTTAGGGTGGTGGGACTTCATGCGCGTTCCCTCGCCTGCAGCGAGGACAATCGCAGTAAGTGGCATACGTAAGCCTCCAAAGTACTTCGTATTACTCGATACGAGTGCGTCCCTACACAAAAGTTGCGTAAAAAATGGCTGGGGTAGTAGGATTCGAACCCACATTCCAGGCACCAAAAACCCGTGTCCTAACCGTTGGACGATACCCCAATGTAATCACTACGTTGGTTTTGTCCGCAACTCTATTAAGTGTATCAGCTTAGCGAAGCAAATGCTCCACAAATTGCATCAAGAACAAGAACTGCTAAAGTCTGCGCATCTGCGGTAGTAAATGAACCGTCAACGTTTGTTCCTTCTGGCAGCACAATCTTGATAGGGGAGCCCGTTGCATCAGCTGACTCGATAGCAGTGCGAAGTCTTGCTGGCAGCGTCTCGTTCTCCTCCATAGAAACAGAGCCAATACCCACCTGTCCGCGAGCGGGCATACTTGGGGCATAAGCCGTAGTCAGAACTAAAACGGTAGCTGCATCAGTAGGAGAGTCAGCGCGATCAATCATGGTCATGCCGCTTGCCTCGGTAGTTGCCTTAGAAAGGTTATACACGCGGGCGGCCACGTTTCTAGAGATAGGATCTTCTCCCGTAATTGCAATGCAGGTGGTCTCAAGAACGTTTGCTGCACGTGCAAAGCCCATAGGACCCTGTGGGTGAGGGCCTTTTGCCTGCTTACCAGACCAAACGTGGCGCAGACGCTCAATAGCGTCGAGGGTATCTTGGAATGCCATACCGTCAGCAAGTTCGCCGACGCTTTCCTGGAAGAGCTTAACGGCAGCCTCGGTGTGAACACCGTAATGGCCATCAACTTTTCCGCACGAGAAACCCAAGATGTTGAGGCGCTCTTGGAGCTGACGCACGTCATTGCCGTGGAAGTTAGGAAGACGCAGGTAGAGGGTTCTGTCTCCTAGCTCATAGCCCTCATCGACCATGATTGCCCAGGTAGAGGCATCTACTTCTTCTCCAAGAGAAAGGTCATGGTCAAGCCTAAAGCGCGCAACGGCGCGAGCAGTTGACTTGCCAAACGTGTGGCTCTGGCGCTCATCGTCTTCGATGGTGTAGCCAAGCTTTACGAGGCGTTCCTGAATGTCTTCAACGGCAGCACCAGTGCTACCAGGAGTAATAGGATCCATAATTACCTTTCTCGGTTCACAAAGAAGTCTGCCATAGACAAAAGTGTGTCGCGAGCGTCTTCAGTAAGTATTACGTTTTCAAGCACGTGCTTTGCCTCATCAACTAAGGCAAGAGCGTGCGCGCGGACAAATTTTATCGCATTAGCGCTTTCCATAAGCTCCACAGCGCGCTGAAGCTTCAAAGTATCGGTAGTATGCGCAGAAAGTATGGAGACAAGCTCCGCTTTTTCTGCCTCGGTGAGGTGCTCGAGCGCGTAGACCACCGCGAGCGTGCGCTTGCCCTCAGTGATGTCTGACCTAAAGTCTTTGCCTTGTACCTCGGCGTTTCCTACCAGGTTGAGAAGATCATCTTGCAGTTGGAAGGCAAGGCCAACCTTGAGGCCAAAGTCTTTGAGTGCATCAAGCGTCTTCTGGTCAGCGCCGCCGATGAGCGCGCCCAGTACCAGGGGATATGCAGCAGAGTAATAGGCGGTCTTGGAGAGCGCCATAAACAGGTACTGCTCAGAGGTAACATCCCAGCGCTCGTTTTGAGCCCAGCCAAGGTCAAGCGCTTGGCCCTCAAGGGTGTGCTCTTCCATGGCGAGAAGGGCGTCGATAACGCGAACTTTAAGCTGGTCAGAGAGGTGGTCGGCCACGGTAACGCGTCTGACAACATTGACCAGCGCAGAATCACCAACGTTGATGGCAAGTCCGGTACCGAGTGTTTTGTAGAGGCACTTCTCGCCACGGCGCAGCTCTGACTTGTCTGCGATGTCATCGTGGATAAGGGCTGCCGCCTGGAAGGCCTCGATGCCGCAGGCCACGGGCAGAGCGGCTTCGGGCGAGCCTCCAACGGCCTCGGCGCCCAGGCAGCAGAGGACCGGACGCACGCGCTTGCCGCCTCCTGCACTGAAGTGAGCGAGTGGCTGGTAGAGGTAGGTGTTCAGGTCCGCGCGGGTGCGCTCCGAGAGCGCCGCCGCGGACGTCGCGGCCGCTGGTGCCGCGGGCGTGGCGTTCGCTGCGGGCGTTGCCGCGGGGAGTCCGCGCATGATCTCTGCCTCGACGGCAGGAAGCTTTTGTGTGAGGTAGTCGGCGAAGTTCACGGAAATCCTAGCCGCGATAGCCGTCTGGGTTCATCGACTGCCACTTCCAGGAATCGCGGCACATGTCGGCGAGGTCGTACTGAGCCTTCCAGCCAAGCATGTCGGTAGCTTTCTGGCAGTCGGCGTAGTTGGTTGCAACGTCACCTGCGCGGCGAGGCTCAATAACGTAAGGAATCTCTTTGCCGCAAGCCTTTGAGAACGCCTTGATAACGTCAAGTACCGAGCTACCAGTGCCAGTGCCCAGGTTGAAGATTTCAACTCCTGTGCGGCCAGCCATCCATTTAAGTGCAGCTACGTGGCCGGAGCCAAGGTCGCAAACGTGGATGTAGTCGCGAACACCCGTGCCATCAGGGGTGTTGTAGTCGTCGCCAAAGACGTGAACAGCTTCGCGCTTACCCACAGCAACTTGAGCCACATAAGGTACCAGGTTGTTTGGAATACCTGCAGGATCTTCTCCGATGAGGCCCGACTGGTGAGCGCCAATAGGATTGAAGTATCTGAGCAGGACAACGTTCCACTCTGGATCTGCGGTGTGAACATCGGCGAGAATCTGCTCAATCATCCATTTAGTCCAGCCATAAGGGTTGGTCGCGTTCTTCTTGGGGCTTTGCTCGGTCAGAGGAAGGCTATCTGGGTCTCCATAAACGGTCGCAGAGCTCGAGAAAATAATTGACTTACAACCGTGGTTTCTCATGACATCAAGAAGGGTGAGGGTATTGCCCAGGTTGTTTGTGTAGTACTCAATGGGCTTGGTGACGGACTCGCCAACAGCCTTGAAGCCAGCGAAGTGAATGACAAAGTTAATGGCGTGCTCATCAAAGATGCGGTTGAGTGCATCTGCATCGTTGACGTCTGCCTCGTAGAACGAAAGGCGCTTAGCGTTTTCTTCTCCCACTATGGTTTTGATGCGATCGATAACCTTTGCCGAAGCATTGGAAAGGTCATCAACAATTACGGCCTCGTAGCCGGAATTGAGCAGTTCAACAACGGTGTGGCTGCCAATAAAGCCCGCGCCGCCGGTAACAAGTACGCAGGAATTTTGTGGGATTAAAGCGTCAGACATATCAATCCTTTCGTGGACTTATATCGTCATAAGTATACGGCTTTTCCGCGAAGCGTTGTGCGGTGCGAGCACACGGGTTTCTCGCCAGGTGCGCGTGCGGGCGCACGGGTTTCTCGCCAAGTGCTCCTTTCTGCCATCGCGCGCCTGACTTTCACTATGCGAGCCTGAAAAGTGCAAAGAATCTGTATTTGAGCCACCGATTCTTTGACAAAATCAGGCAAATCCACCGATTCTTTTACATTTTTAGGCAGAAGTTACAGATTCTTTGCAGAAATCAGGCACGTTCTAACTAGGGTGCTGTCTCCAAATTTTGCGAGCCTGAAACCCCCACCATGTCTGAGTAAAACAGCTCAGACTTGGCGAGAAAAACCGGCAAATAGCTCAGACATGGTGCGCTTTTCAGGCAAATCGTTCAGACATGGCGAGAAAATCAGGCTCCATGAGAGCGTCCATAAAACCAACCTTGAAATCAGAGTTACGTCTAGAAAAGTCCGCCTAAAAAGTGCAAAGAATCTGTATTTGCGACACCGATTCTTTGAGAAAATCAGACAAATCCACCGATTCTTTTACATTTTTAGGCAGAAGTTACAGATTCTTTGCAGAAATCAGGCGCACCCAAGCGTACACCTGGCGCGCGGCGGGCGGGTGCTGATCGCGCGCCAGCTTTCACCGCCCACCTGGCGAGAAACCCGTCCACTCCCAGCATTTCCGCACAAGAAACCCGGCATCCACACGAAATGGATACCGGGTAGAAATCACTTGCAACCTGTGTGCGCACGCGGCGCTGACCTGCAGCGTTGCCGTCGCCGCACTCGCGCCTTACTTGAAGTACTCGACGCCGCCCTCAATCAGAGGCTGGAACTGGTCACCAACGGTGAGCTCAGGGATGTTCTTGTAGAGGCCAGCACCGGAGCGCTCCGTGTGGCCCATCTTGCCCAGGACGCGGCCATCGGGGCTGGTAATTCCCTCGATAGCCAGGACGGAGCCGTTAGGGTTAACGGAGAAGTCCATGCTTGGAGTGCCTGTTGCGTCAACGTACTGCGTTGCAATCTGGCCGTTGGCCTTGAGCGTCTCAAGCAACTCGTCGGAAGCAACAAAGCGACCTTCTCCATGGCTGATTGCGATGGTGTGGATGTCGCCAAGCGTGCACTTGGAGAGCCATGGCGACATCGTGGATGCAACGCTGGTGCGGACAAGCTGGCTCTGGTGGCGGCCGATGGTGTTGAACGTCAGTGTTGGGCAGGTGTCGTCCATGGGTCGGATATCGCCGTAAGGAACAAGGCCCAGCTTGATGAGTGCCTGGAAGCCATTGCAGATGCCCAGCATAAGGCCATCGCGCTGCTGCAGAAGCTCGCGAACAGCCTCGGTAACCTGAGGTGCGCGGAAGAGTGCGCAGATAAACTTAGCTGATCCGTCTGGCTCGTCTCCGCCTGAGAAGCCGCCTGGAATCATGACAATCTGGCTTTTCTTGATGGACTCTGCCAGCGCATTTGCGGACTCAACAATGTCCTGAGGTG